>JAZRFR010000221.1:0-1772 GCA_045643785.1 Eubacteriales bacterium
CAGTTCTACAACAATGAACGTATTCAACTCAAAACAAAACTGACACCACTTGAAAAGCGATGTCAGTTCGTTGCTTAAAAATCTAATCTTTTCTACCTAGGGTCTCTTTTTTGTGCTGTCCGTACAATTTGGGGCGGTTCAAAACGGACGGGAGCGGCAGATTTTCATGAAACAAACGAGGATCAATCCTCAGCCTCGAGGATCACGGTTGCGCCTGCGGGCACGCCCTCGCTGTTGCAGAGGTTGACATCCACGCCGTAGACGTTGGTGGTGATGGCGTTATAGGCCAGACCCGTGATGGACGCGGAGGACTCGACGGTGATCTGGTTGGGAGCGGTGATGGTAGCGGTCAGCTCCGCCTTGAGGTCAAGAGAGATGTTCTTGCGGTACACTTGGAAGCCCTTGACGGCGGTTCCGCCATCGGTGGTCTTCAGTCCCTCGCCCACGTTCTCGTAGGTCAGGATAGCCTTCTTACCGCCATCCAGAATCTCCATGCTCACCAGGATGGGGCCGTTACCCTGGGTCACGGTCTTACCGGCCTCGCCGTTCAGGGCGGCGGCCAGGGTGGCGATGCGATCCGACTGCTCAAACTTGCAGTTGGGGTGGAGGTTATTGAAGAAGGTATCGTCGCTCCACAGGTCGGTGGAGACGATCTGGTGGCTGCCCGGCAGGATGCGCTGGATCTCACCCATGGCGGCGCGGATCAGACCCACGTCCATGTAGTGCCAATCACCCACGTGGCCGTCGGGCTTTTCGTAAATGGTGGGGAACTCCACGTAGTACACGGGGAAGTCCTTGTTGATGAGGTTATGGGTGGATCTCATGTAGGTCATGAGGGCCGAGAAGTTCTCGGCGTAGACACGGGTGTTGGCCTGGAGGAGATCACTCTCGCCCTGATACCAGATGATGCCCGCGATGGCGTAGCGCTCGAAGGGGAACATGTAGTGGTTGTACAGGAAGCGTCCTGCGTCGCCGTTGACGCCGGTGGTGACGTAGTAGCCCTTTCTCTTGTCGTAGCGGTCGGTACGCTTCTCGTTGGCCACCTGATTGCACATGAACGCGCCCAGAGGACGGCCGTTGCCGTCGATCTCGATCACGCCGATGGGCACCTTACTGTCGGTGAGCTTCACGTAGTTGTGGGCGAAGAGATAGCCGATGGCGGTAAAGCTGGCGATATCGTCATAGCTGTCGGCACGCTGCCAGGTAGAACCGGACAGGACCTCGGGACAGACCTCCTCGGTACCCCACTGGGGATAGCCTGCGGTCTGCATCTGGGAGTTGTAGTGGATGCGGATGGGAGCGTCGTAGTCCAGTACACTCTTGCCGCCCTTGTCGGGGGTGTCGACGTACAGGTGGTGGTTGTGCAGAGTGTAGGCGCAGTTGGACTGACCCATGACCATGTACACGTCACCCACCAGGACGTCCTTGAACTCCACAGTCTTTGTGTCGGTGTAGATCTTCATGGTATGACCCAGCTCGGCAGAGGCCTCCAGGCGGGCGCCAAAGGTCAGCACCCACTCGCCGTTCTCAATGATGGCCTCGGCGAACATACCCTTGAACTCGCCCGAAACCTTCTTGCCGTTCTCAGACTCGTCCGCCCATCCCCAAACGCGGAGATGCTCGCCGCGCTGAACGACCATGTCGGAGGCAAAGACGTTGGAAACGCGGAAATCCGCGGCGTAAGGAGCATCCAGAGTCTCACCGATCATGACGTCCACGATGGGGGGCTCGGTCTCGGCGGGCTCAGTAGGTGCTTCGGTGGGAGCTTCGGT
>JAZRFR010000222.1:0-9586 GCA_045643785.1 Eubacteriales bacterium
TCTGGACTCCCAAAAACTTTCAAAAAACATTGATAAATAATCATTTTTGAAAGTTCTTGAAGGGGGTCTGGGGGGAACTTCTTTCAAGAAGTTCCTCCCAGTCGCTCCCCCAACAAACTGCAATTTGAAAGCCAAAAAGAAACAACCGAAAGCCCACGCAAGGCCTCCGGTTGTTTCTTTTTCAATCATTTACGACATCAGCGATCGGCGATCAACGATCGCAGTTCTCCCAGTTGTGGTAAACGTCCAGCACGTCATCGTCCTCCTCCAGCATATCCAGAAGCAGACCCATGAACTTGATGTCGTCCTCAGAAGTCAGCTCGGTGTAGGTGGAGGGGATCTTGGTGACCTCGGCGGAGTTGAGGTTGTAGCCCAGAGCCTTCAGCTCGTCAGCGATGGCGTACACGTCGGTGGGATCGGTGGTGATCTCGTAGATGCCCTCGGTAGCGGCGAAGTCCTCAGCGCCGGCCTCCAGAGCCTGCTCCATGAGGGTGTCCTCCTCGTAGTCGCCGTCCTCGTCATTGATGACGATCATACCCTTATCCTCGAACATGAAGCTCACGCAACCCGAAGTACCCATGTTGCCGTGGTACTTGGAGAAGTAGGAGCGAACGTTGCCCGCGGTACGGTTGCGGTTGTCGGTGGAGGTGACCACGATGACGGCCACGCCTGCGGGGCCGTAACCCTCGTAGACGATCTCCTCAAAGCTCTCACCCTTGGTGCCCTCAGCCTTCTTGATGGTGCGCTCGATGTTCTCGTTGGGAACGTTGTTGGCCTTTGCCTTCTGGATCAGATCGCGGAGCTTGGAGTTGGAAGCGGGATCGGGGCCGCCCTCCTTCACCGCGATGGTCAGCTCCTTGCCGATCTTGGTAAAGATTTTGGCCTTGGCCTTGTCGGTCTTTTCTTTCTTGTGCTTGATGTTAGCCCATTTGCTATGTCCGGACATGTTATATACCTCTCAAATTATAATTTTACAATGGAATGGTTGATCAGATCTTCTCAGTCTTCCGCAGACAGATCAACCCAAACGCACTACCCAGCACGTGCTTGGTCGCCGCAGTCAAAGCCAAACGAGTGGCCTTCACACCCTCATCTTCGGCGTTGAAGATGGAGCACTCGTGGTAGAAACGGTTGAACGCCGTAGCCACGTCGAGAATGTAACGGGTGATGACCGAGGGCTCGTAGTCGCGCAGAGCCACACGGACTCTCTCCTCATACTGGGACAGAGCCACGCAGAGAGCCTTCTCCACAGGATCGGTCAGAGTGATGGCCTCGGGCAGAGCAATACCGGCGGCGGTTGCCTTCTCCAGAATGGAGCAAGCGCGGGCATAGGTGTACTGCACATAGGGGCCCGTGTTGCCGTCGAAGGACAGAGCGTCCTCCATATTGAAGTTGATATCCTTGATGCGGTTGTTGGAGAGATAGTAGAACACGATGGCGCCCACGCCAACAGCCTCGGCGATATCCGCGCGACCCTTGAGGTCGGGGTTCTTCTCCTCCATGATCTCGGTCACCTTCTCGATGGCGGCGGCGAAGAGACCCTTCAGACGCACCACGTTACCGGTTCTGGTGGCCAGCTTGGCGCCGTTGACCGACACCGTACCGTAAGGAATATGCACCAGACCCTCGTGCCAGTCGTACCCCATGAGCTCCACCACCTTGAACCACTGCTGGAAGTGGAGGATCTGCTGGTTGGAAGTGACGTAGATGCACTTGTCGAAGTTGTACTCGCCCTTGCGGTAAACGGCCGCGGCGATGTCACGGGTAGGATAGAGGGTAGAGCCGTCCCGCTTCAGAATCAGGCAGGGGGGCATACCGTACTCCTCCAGATCCACGATGGACGCGCCGTCGTCGATCTTCAGAAGCCCCATGTCGCGGAGCTTCTCCACCTGGGCAGGCATCTTATCGGTGTAGAAGGACTCACCGAGGTAACTGTCAAAGGTGATATCCAGCTGCTTGTAGGTCTTCTCGTACTCGTCCAGACTGATCTTGATGAACCACTTCCACAGGGCGAGATTCTCCTCGTCCCCCAGCTCCATCTTGTGGAACTCGGCGCGGGCCTGATCGGCGTACTCCTTGTTGGGAGCAATACCCTCTGCCTCGTTGCCCGAAATGGCGTTGTTGATCATGACGTAGAGCTTCACCAGCTCGTCGATGCCGCCCTCCTCGATCTGCTCCTTACTGCCCCACAGGCGGTAGGCCAGAATGAGTTTACCGAACTGGGTACCCCAGTCGCCCAGGTAGTTGATGCCCACGCACTCGTAGCCCGCGAACTCATGGAGCTTCTTCAGAGCGTGACCGATCACCGTGGTGCCCAGGTGTCCGATGTGGAAGGGCTTGGCCACGTTGGGGGAGGAGTAGTCCAGCACCACGGTCTTGCCCTTGCCAAAGTTGGGCGCGCCGTAGGCCTCCTTCTTGTCGAGGATCTCGGGAATGACCTTGTTTGCCAGGTACGCACCCGACAGGTAAATATTCAGATAACCGTTGACCGCCTCGGCCTTCTCAATGGCCTCCCCGCTCACCAGAGGAGCAAGAGTAGCCGCGATCTGCACGGGAGAGCGGCGCAGGGTCTTGGCCAGCTTGAAGCAGGGGAGCGCAATGTCACCCATAGCAGGATCGGGGGGATATTCCAGAAGCCCCAGCACGTCATCGACGGACATCTCACTCTGAGGCGCGATGGACTTCACACCCTCAAGAATGCCGTCAGCGATCAAAGCCTTGATTTGAAGCATCATAATAATAACTTCCTTTCTTTGGTCTCGTGGTACCCCAAAATAAGCGCAACAAAAGAGTACGGGTACCGTAACTGATATATTATATCATATTTTTCTTTATTTTGCAAGATGTTTTTCAAAAAAACATCCCCCGCGGAGAAAATTTCCGCGGGGGAATACGAGATTATGGCCACGGTGACGGGCCGGGAGTGGGAACGTTGGGGCGAGGAACCGAGGGGGTTTGAGGACGGGGAGGATCCCAGTTGATGGTGGGCCATTCGGGTCTAGGGTCAGGAGCCGTAGGGATATTGGGCGTCGGCACCGTCGGATTGGGGTCAACAATCACACCACTAAAGGGATTTTCGGGGGGATCGACCGGGGTAGTCTCGTTTTTTCGCTCCGACTCAGTCTCCGACTCGGTCTCCTCCGGCATATCACTCACGTCCGAGCTCTCCTCCTCATAGCCCGTCGTCCCATCGGATACGCCGGGTGTTCCGACAGGCGGATTCTGCCCCGCACGGATGATCCCCATCAGCACACCCAGGCTGACGACAGTACAGATCATAGCCACTCCCAAACCACTGTTCAGGAAACGGGAAAAGGCACTTTGCCCTTTGGGGCAAAGCTCCTCGGCGGGCGTATCAAACATCATCAGGGATTCCTCGATGAGGGAATCCCGCACGTCGCTCAGACTTGCAAGCAAGGTCATTCCCTTCATACGTGATACCCCCTCTCCTCCAGATAGTCCCGCAGTTCTTCACGGACACGGTGGAGACGCACTGAAACGGCATTGGTCGTCATACCGCACCGCCGTGCCAGATCCCTGACGGTACAGCCATGAAAATACCGCCCCATGAACAACAGACGGGTCAACTGCTCCTGCTCCTCCAAAAAGTCCGAAATGACCTCACCAAGCCCGGCGGCATCCCCCTCGGGCAGGGCGGCACATTGATCCAGCTCGTCCAGCATCACCGTCAGATGCGAGTCACGACACTGACTGTGAAGGTAGCGGTATCGCTTCAGGGATAAATTCCGAGCGATACGGCAAATAAACGCCTTAAAGTAACTCGGCCTTTGGGGAGGAATGGAATTCCAAACGTTCAGGTAGGTATCGTTGACACACTCCTCCGCATCGGGACGGCTGTTCAGAATATTCATGGATAGACGCATACACGTCGCGCCGTACTTCCGATCCGTCTCGGAGATCGCCTGCTCATTGCGGGCGAAATACAATTCAATAATTTCGTTATCCTGCATGGTAGTTCCTTTCAATGAATGGACTTCACCCTATGAGTACCCTTCCGAAAAGAAATCTTACACGATTTCCTCTTTTTTTCATTATAACACAAATCCACCCAATATGCAACCCCAAAAAACTGCAAGGTTTTTCCGCAGGTGACTGGAACTTATACCAGCCTTTAATCTAAACAACACGTTCAAATTTTGGTTTTATCGAACCTTTTTGCTTTGCACCTTTCTGTCCTTGGCGACATGAAAAGCGAAGTGCTACGCACTTCACCAAAGAGCGCCACTTAAGGAAAGTACCCACGGTACTTTCCTTAAGGATCCTATCCCCTTATCAGCGCGCCATTTTGCCAGTGGGCAAAATGGCCAACGCGCTGTCAAGTCGCAGTTTGCCATAGAGCCGAATTGTCGGCGGAGCGCCGACAATTCGGTTGGCCGCCCGTTTGGCAACAACCCACGGGTTTCCGTTATCCGACAAGTCTAAAAGCGACCTTGGGCGGAAGTAAAGCGGCGAGTTCCGCGCGGACGGCGCTCCGCCGTTCGTGCGGGTTTTCGGGTCTTGGCGACCCTACGCGCGGTCAACTTCTTTCGCCTACTGGCGGAAGAAGTGCGCGCAGTAGGATGATGGATACTTAAGGAAGAAACCGTGGGTTTCTTCCTTAAGTGGCGATTCTTTTGGTACTTTTCTTTCGCCACGGAAAGAAAAGTACATAAGCAAACTCCCCGACAAACTGCAATTTGAAAGCCAAACCTTCAGCCATATCACTTATCCGCCAAACACCACGTCCACCCACTCGATATAGGTATTATTTTGGGGATTCACCTCCACCCGACTCCACTCGTCACGGGTTCCGCCATAGTAGACCGTCTGCATCCCGCAACAGTTCATGAAAGCCGAAGCCCCGATGGACTCCAGCCCCCCGGGAAGGGTCAGCTCCGCCATGGACCGAGCGCCGTTGAAGGCGTTGGCGCCAATGGACGTAATCCCTTCCTGCGCCACCACACGCCTGAGGCTCACGCAGGTCTGGAAGGTCATGGAAGGGATCTCGGTCATCCCTGCGGGAAGCACCACCTCCTGCAGCTCCCCGCAACCGTCGAACATGGCTTTCCCAAACTCCGTGACCGCAGGCGGCAAATCCACACTCCGCAGGGCCACGCACCCCTGAAAGGCGCTGTTCCCTATGACCGTCACGGTATCGGGCAGAGTCACCGACGTGATCGCCCGAAATCCCTTAAAGGCCGCCGTGGCCACCGCGGTCACAGCATCCCCGTAGGGAGACCGCTCAGGCACGACGATGGTTCCCTCCCAAGCCTTGTCGGCTCCCTTGATCTTGCAGGTGCCGTCGCCGCCCGAAATAAACAACACACCGCCCTCGGTCACGTCGGGATGAGGGGTATCTTGCCCCTCTCCAACGGAATTTTCGTGCAGGGTGGCATGGGATAACGCCTGGTTTCCATCCTGATGAATCACCACTCTGCGCCATTGACTTTCACTGCCCTCGTAGTATAGATCCTTCAGAGCCCGACACCCGTAAAAGGCACGGCTATCTATTTGAATCAATCCCGAGGGAATCACCAGACTCTCCAGAGCCGTGCAGTTCTCAAACGCCGCTCCGCAGATCATCGACACATCCTTCGATAAGGTAACGCGGGTCAGGGCGGAACAGTTCAGGAACGTCCACAGCGGCACCTCGTCCATCCCCAACGGCCAGACGATCTCCTTCAACGCGGTGCAATCCATAAATACGCTGTGACCCATGCTCTTTATCCCATCGGGCAGCGTGACCGACACGAGACCTGCACAGTACACGAAAGCAGCTTCCCCGAGCTCAGTCACGCTCTGCGGAACCGTCATGCTCGAAAGGCTCTCGCACTTTCGGAAAGCCTCACGGCCAATGACTGCCAGCCCATCGGGCAGCTCCATCTCGGTCAAAGCCGTACAGCTTCTGAAGGCATGCTCCTCCAAACGGCGCAGGGTGGACGGCAGCTCCACCCTCGTCAGGGCAGAACACCCCTCAAAAGCACGATCTCCGATCACCTCTACTCCTTCAGGCAGAGATACAGCTTCCAGCTTCTTACAGTAGTA
Organism: Eubacteriales bacterium; assembly: GCA_045643785.1. GTDB lineage: Bacteria > Bacillota > Clostridia > Oscillospirales > CAG-272 > CAMEON01. Next base: position 6,046 of record JAZRFR010000222.1, read on the forward strand.
AAAGCACTCGGCGGGGATCGCGGTGATCCCCTCGGGCAGAACAATACTCACCAAACGTTCGCAAGACTTGAACGCCCCCGCCTCGATGCCCGTTACTCTGTCCCCATCGGGGGAGTAGGCGGGCACCACCACGTGAGCATCGCGGCACTTTCCGATGCCCGTAAGCCGACAGGTTCCGTCCCCGTTGGAGCGAAAGGCAAGCTTCTCGGAGGGAGGGAGCGTCTCGGATTCCGTCACGGCTTCGGATTGTGTCGGAATCTCGGCATCAAGCGTATCCGATTCAACCGTCCCCGGCACAGGCGGCGTAATCGGCGCATTCCGCCCCGCCTGTATAATGGCGATCAGCACCGCCAAGCTCACCACGGCGCAGATCATGGCCACGCCCCACCCGCTGTTCAGAAACCGCGAGAGCGCTGATTCCTCCTTCACCCGTCCCCCGGCTACCGCCTTGGGCTCACCGAACAACGCCATGGATTCCTCAATGATGTCGAGGTCAATATCACTCATACGGGAAAAAGCCGTTATGCCATTCATACCGAACACCCCCTTTCGCCAAGATAAGCCCGCAACGCCTCACGGATGCGCATCAGCTTGACCGCCGCGGTGTTGGCCTTCATGCCCATGCGCCGCGCCACCTCTGCCACCGAGAGCGCGTGAAAATAACGCCCCATGAACAGCATCCGCTCCTCCTCGGACAGCGTCCGCAAAAAATCCGACAGAAGCCCCGCCAGCTCGGGAGAATGCTCCTCGGGCATAGGAATACAAGCCTCCAGCTCGTCGAGCAGTACCGTCAGATTCTGATCGCGGCACTCACTGCGGTTGTAGCGCAGGCGGTTGAGGGAGAGATTGCGGGTAATGCGGAGCAAAAACGCCCGCAGAGGCGAGGGTCGCTTGGGCGGGATGGCGTTCCACGCCCTCAGCCACGTGTCGTTGACACACTCCTCGGCGTCGGACTGATTGTGTAGAATGTTCATGGACACCCGCATACAGTCCGCGCCGTATTGCCGCTCGCACACCGCAATCGCCTGCTCATCGCGAGCAAAATAAAGATCTAAAATCTGGTTTTCTTGCATGATAGAGTCCTTTCATGGTATTATAGCGAAGATTCCTTCACCCATATAAACACGCCCCACCCCGCCCATATGACAAAAAGAGAAGAAAATTTCGCAAATTTCTTCTCTTTTTCAATCGTATTATTTCGCCACGTCAATGAGCTTCCCGGCCACGAAGCCCACCAGCGCTTCCCTGCTTACCAGCATCTGCGCCCCGCGTACCCCCGCGCTCACCGTGATCTTTTCATGGTCGGCGGCGGTGGCGTCAAAATAGGTGGGAAACTTCTTCTTCATCCCGATGGGAGAGCATCCCCCACGGATGTAGCCCGTCAGCCCCAACAGCTCCTTGACGTGTACCATTTCAATTTTCTTGTTCCCCGTCAAAGCCGCCGCGGCCTTGAGATCAATCTCTTTGTCCACAGGTATGCAGAACACCAAATGCCCTGTCTTGTCTCCCTTGGCCACCAATGTCTTGAACACCATGGGCAGGGGCAGGCCGATCTGCTCGGCAATGTGAGTCCCCGACAGGTCAGACTCGTCCACCTCGTAGGTCAGTACCTCGTAAGGAATCTTGGCGGCATCCAACTGCCGCATGGCGTTGGTTTTGGGTAATGCTTTACTCATAATTTTTCCTTCTCCGCGATCAATTCTCTCGCGGCCACGCGCTGGGCGTCGGTGATATCCAATCCGCCCAGAATGCGGGCGATCTCCTCCACACGGTCTGCCTCATCAATGGCGCGCACCGTGGTCTCGGCGCGGGTCTCGCCGCCCTCCACGGTCTCTCTCTTTTCAATAACGTAGTGCGCGTCAGCCAAGGACGCGATCTGCGCCGAATGGGTCACGCAAATGACCTGGGTTCCTTCGGCATGTCTCTCACCGAAGACGTTGCGCGTCCCCCGGGCAATGGTGGCCAGCTTGATGCCCACCTTCCGCGCCGTGCGCCCCGAAATACCCGTGTCCACCTCGTCGTAGCTGGCGGTCGGCACGCCGTAACGCTCGTTCAGCACACTCCGCACCGCCAGCATGATACGGGACAGTTCTCCGCCCGATGCAATGCGGACCATGGGTCCCACAGGCTCGCCGGGGTTGGCGGAGAGAAGAAACTCCACCTCGTCGCGGCCAAAGGCCCCGAAATCAGCCGTAGATTCCACCGCCACCTCAAAGCGCACCTTGGGCATATCCAGAAACGTCAGCGCCTCCTGCACCGCCTCACTCAAAGCCTTGGCGGCGGTCTTGCGGATCGCCGTCAGCTCATCCGCTCGGTCGGCAAGCCGCTTGCGAAGCCCCGCTTCCTCCTGCTCCAATTCCCCAATGCGCTCGTCGGCAGTGTCGATCACAACAAGTCGCGCGGCGGCATCCTCTCGGAAAGCCAGAATGGCCTCCACACCCTCGCCATACTTCCGACCCAGACGGCTGATGACCTCCAACCGTCCTTCCAGCTTATCCAGCTCGGCGGTGGGATCCCCCACGTCCTCGTCTCCGAACTCCCGCACCAGATCCGCAATATCCTCGGCCTCGGCGCGGATGACGGCAATGCGCTCCATCAGCCCGTCGCATTCGGGAATGATCCCCGCGATGGAGGCAAGCGCCGCCTCGGCGCGATCGCACAGCGCTGTCACCGTGGCCTTCTCCCCGTCGCACAGCGCACGGCAGGCCAGACTCACCTGACGGTTGATCTTCTCCAGATGGAGCAGCTTGTCCCGTCTTTCGGTGAGCTTTTCTTCCTCGCCCGCCTTCAGCTTGGCGGCGTCAATATCCTTGATCTGGAATTCCAGCATCTCCCGCAGGCGAATGCGCTCGGCCACGTCGCGGCGAAGCGCCGCGATCTCGTCTCTCACGGTCTTCCATTCCCCGTACAGCTCACGGTACTGCTCCAGCTCGTCTCCGTCCTGGGCATAGTCGTCCAAGAGAGCGCGGTGAGCCGATGCCTGCATGAGCTTTTGGTTATCACTCTGCCCGTGGATGTTGATGAGCAGAGCCCCCGCCTCGCGGAGAATGCCCTGGGTCACGGCACGCCCGTTGATGCGGGCGGTGGAACGCCCGTCCCGCGTCATGACCCGCTGAAGCAGAAGACTATCCCCCTCGGGCAAATCAATCCCCAGCTCCGCCAGTGCGGCCGCCAACGCCCCCTCGGGAGTCGAAAAGAGCGCGCTGACCAGCGCGCGATCCTCCCCCGCGCGGATGAGGTCACGGCTGACCCGCCCGCCCGTGAGAAAACTCACGCTGTCGATGAGCAAGGACTTACCCGCGCCCGTCTCACCCGTCAGCACGCAAAGACCGTCCGAAAAGTCGATGTCCACCGACTTGATGACGGCAATATTCTCGATATGTAAGGATTCAAGCATGGGCGTACCTCCTTGCGAATTGTTTCAGTTGCCGAGTTCAATTTTGGGTTTGTGGGGGAGCGAGGAGGACGCCTGGGGGAAACTTCTTAAAAGAAGTTTCCCCCAGAAGTCGGATCGTAGCCATGTCGTTCTGTGAGCCAAGGA
>JAZRFR010000223.1:0-1799 GCA_045643785.1 Eubacteriales bacterium
CGCCCGAGCCTGCCCGTGATACCAACGAGCGCCGCAACGCCGGTGGCCGGGTCATCTGCGTGGGGACCACCTCCTGCCGTACCCTGGAGAGCGCCGCGGACGAGCAGGGAATTGTTCACGCCATGGACGCCGACACGGGCATTTTCATCTACCCCGGCTACAAGTTCAAGGCCGTGGATGCCCTCATCACCAATTTCCATTTGCCCGAATCCACCCTGCTCATGCTGGTCTCGGCGTTCTACAACAGAGAGAACGTTATGAAGGCCTATGAGTGCGCGGTGGAGGAGAAGTATCGGTTCTTCTCCTTTGGGGATGCGATGTTTATTCAGTGAGGATCCCCTATGACCTACCACTGGCAGGACTACACCTCGGCCGATGCCCCCGTTGCGGAGTCCTTTCTGGACGGTGCCGCCCGCCGCTTCACAGGCTGTGAGGAGAGCTGGGAGGATTACTGTACCTACTGGCTCCATGAACCCGAGACCCGTTTGGGGGAGAATTTTTGGGCAAAGGTCATTTACTTGGATGACACCCCTATTGCCGTGATGGCATTGTTTTTAAGTGACGGGGTACTGCTGGTCTCCGAGTATATCATTTCTCCCGCCATGAGAGGGAAGGGGCATGGCTCGGTGATCCTTCGGGATCTGCTTGTCCGCGGGCAGGAAATTCTGAGCTTCGAGATCACCCGCGCCCGTTGCGTGATCTTCCCCCATAATCAGGCCTCCATCCGCGCCTTTGAAAAGGCGGGATTCCGCTTTGAGACGGCCCATCCCGATGGAGACGCGCTCTACTATGTATACGAACGGGCAGAGTCCCGTTTTTAATAAGCAACCAACCAAAAAAGCGAGGTACACACCATGAAAAACACCATTCACATGCTGGACGCCGTGACCGGCACCCAAATGAACAGCTTCATCATCACCACCGCCGACGGTAAGGTGATCGTCATCGACGGCGGTTACGATCAGGATGCCGAGAAGCTGGTCGGCTATCTGAAGACCTTGACGGGCAAGGAGATCCCCCACGTGGACGCCTGGATCCTCAGCCACCCCCACATGGACCACATCTGCGCCTTCCTGCAGATCATGGAGACCATGCCGGGCGCTGTAACCTTGGATAAACTGTACTACAATTTCCCCTCTATCCAGTACATCACCCGCAATCAGCCCTGGCCTGACCCCTGCCTGGCGCGCTTCTATGAGGATCTGCCCCTCTATGCCGACAAGGTTCTGGTCGTCTCCATGGGCGACACCTTTGACGTGGGCGACGCGCACTTTGAGTGCCTCTACTCCCCCAATCCCGAGCTGACCATGAACGTCACCAACAACGCCTCTCTGGTGCTGAAAATGACGTTGGGCGGCAAGTCCGTCATGTGGCTGGGAGACTGCGGCGTGGAGGAGGGCGACCGTATCCTGGAGCTGAACAAGGGCACCGACACCCTCAAGTCCGACTACGTGCAGATGGCGCACCACGGCCAGAACGGCGTGGAGAAGCGCTTCTACGAAGCTGTTGCCCCCACGGGTTGCTTCTGGAACACCCCCAAGTGGCTCTGGGACAACGACGCGGGTCTGGGCTACAATACCCACGGCTGGAAGACCATCGAGGTGCAGGGCTGGATGGCCGACCTCGGCGTCAAGGAGCATTACATCATCATGAACGGCGATCAGGTGGTGGAACTGTAAGTTGCAGTTTATAGGGGAACGCCTGGGAGGAACTTCTTGAAAGCCTCCTCGCTTCGCTCGGTGCAAGTTTGCTTTCAGCAAACATTGCGAAGTTCCCCCCAGACCCCCTTCAAGAACTTT
>JAZRFR010000224.1:0-7526 GCA_045643785.1 Eubacteriales bacterium
TGTAAACATTTTGAGACCCCCCTGCCGAAAATGCTTTACACCCTCGTTTCCGCCTTGCGTAATTGATTTTTTTGTGATATAATAGTAAAGTCTATAATTATGCATTATGCGACAATGCATTTCGAACCAAAACAAGTCTACATACAAGAAAGGAACCCCGAACATGAGCAACGAAACGAAGAACGTCACCGCCGAGACTGCCGCGATCGAAAAAGCCTCGGACAAAATGAGCCCCGTAATGGCCGCCGCCCACGCCAAAATGATTGCCGCCGCCGACGAGGTGGAGAAGGTCGTGGTGGGTAAGCGCACCGAGGTGATCCAGCTGTTGACCGCCATGCTGGCAGGCGCCCACGTCCTCATCGAGGACGTCCCCGGAACGGGTAAGACCACCCTGGCCTCCACACTGGCCCGCGTCACCGGCCTGGACTTCAAGCGCGCCCAGTTCACTCCCGACGTCATGGCATCCGACATCACGGGCTTCCATATCTATAACCGTCAGAAGGAAAACTTCGAGTTCCGCGAGGGTCTCGTCATGTGTAACCTGCTTCTGGCCGACGAGATCAACCGCGCCTCCCCCAAGACCCAGTCGGCTCTGCTGGAGGCCATGGAGGAAGGGAAGGTCACCGTGGACGGCAACACCATGAATATCCCCGATCCCTTCATGGTTATCGCTACCCAGAACCCCGCAGGCTACGTGGGTACCTACCCCCTGCCCGAGGCACAGCTGGACCGTTTCGCCCTCAAGATCAGCATGGGCTACCCCTCCCCCTCCGAGGAGATCAACATCATCAAGGCTCGTAAGGGCGAGAACCCCCTGAACGGCGTCAAATCCGTCCTCACCCGCGACGAGCTCCGCGAGATCCGTGATCTGGTCACCACCGTTCACATCGACGACGAGCTGTACCAGTACATCGTCACCCTCATCACCGCCACCCGTAAGCACCCCGCCCTGGCGCTGGGCGCATCCCCCCGCGCATCGGTGGCCCTCGTCCATCTGGCTCAGGCCTACGCCTTCCTCCGCGGCCGCGACTACGTCCTGCCCGACGATATCGCCGGCCTGTTCCGCGCCGCCATCGCCCACCGTCTCATGCTCCGTCAGGAGGCCAAGCTGGCTCACCAGACCACCCAGGACGTCCTCACCGAGATCCTGCGTACCACCGAGGTCCCCTATAAGGGCAAGCGCGCTTGATCCCATAGGAGTCGCCCATGGAACACATGAAACAATGTCCCCAATGTGGGAAATATGTGGCGGCGGATCGCACCTACTGTATGAACTGCGGCGTCACGCTGGGCATCCGTTGCCCCGATTGCCGCGCCGTCCTGCCCGTGGGAGCCAAGACCTGTACGGCCTGCGGACACTCCTTCGTCAAGAAAAAGAAGATGCTGAATCTCCCCCTGTGGGATTGGATGAAAAAGAACGCCAAGCCTCTGGTGTGCGGTCTTACGCTGTTTCTTCTGATCTTTACGCTGGTGGCCGCCGCGTTCCCCGGGGTCAATCTGACCATCCTTCTGGAGGAGCTCCCCTTCCTGGAGCATACCGCCACGGGCTACGACCTGATGGGGTACTTCCTGGGAGGGCATCCCGACGGCATCGACAGCATTCTTGAACTCAAGGAGCTCAAGGACGACGTAGCCGTTCTGAAGGTGCTCTTCTTCGCGGAGGGTCTGGGCTGGCTGACGGCCCTCGTCGGTCTCGCCCTTGCGATCACACTGCTTGCCCCCAACTATCAGAAATTCAGCCGCATCACCGCCCGCCGTCTCTACCTGCCCCTGGGTATCGCCCTGGGCGGCGGAGCCTTGGCCTTTGGCCTCACCCCCGTCGTGGCGGGGATCCTCTCGGACGGCATGGCCGCCTACGTGGAAAAAGCCGAGGAAAGCTACCTGCTCAGCACGGCTACCATCATGCCCCTGGTGCTTTGCATCGCCGCCGCGGTGCTGATGGCTCTGCATACCCTGCTCCACTTGGCAGTTTTTGCCAAGAAGGAGGCGAATGAGGAGGCCGAAGAACTTTCCCTTAGCCACATCCTGGTCATCCCCCTGAAGGCTTTGGCCAATCTCATCCACCGCGTATACCGCAAGCTCCGCAAGAAGCTGGGCGGCAAGGTGTCGGATCGGGATGAGCCCGCCTTCACCGTCACCCACCGCTTCTCCACCTATATCATCCTGTTCATCGTGGCGCTGGTGTTCACCCAGGCTCTGCTCAGTAAGGTGTCCAATATCTTCTTCTGGTTCGTATTCCTGCTGCCCATCGTGCTGCTGGTCTACGTCCTGCTGGCGAGGCGCGCCCTGTCGGTGAGCATGATCTCCACCACGGTTACCACCGAGAAGAATACCCCCTACACCTACGAGTTCCGCATCGATAACCGCTCCCCTCTGGCCATCCCCTTCATCGATGCCCAGGTGTCCATCCCCCAGTCCAACTCGGTGCGCTGTACCGAACGGACGGTGCGCCTCTCCATGGCGCCCATGACCCACTACCACGTGAAGAACACCGTGTCCTTCCGCTTCCGCGGCACCTACGACATCGGCGTAAAATGCTTCTACATCTACGATTTCTTCCGTATCTTCCGCGTCCGCGTGGACGTGGAAAGCCTGGCCACCGTCTACGTCCTCCCCCGCCGTCTGACCCTGGACGAAACCTCGGCCCACTCGGTGTCCGACGATACCGCCCGCACCGTCCGCTCGCCTCTGGTGGTGGATAAGCTGGAGGTCAGCGACATCCGCGATTACCGCAACGGCGATTCCCTCAAGTCCATCCATTGGAAGCTGTCCTCCAAGTCCGAGACCTTTATCGTCAAGGACTACAACACGGGTACCTCCAACCAGACCGTGGTCTTCTGCGATATGACCCCCCATTTCCCCGAGGAGCCCCCCAAGAAGAAGACCGCAACCGCCGCCGACGGCGAGCCCCTGGATCTGGGAAGCCTCACTCCCGCGGAGCGCAAGGCCGCCAAAAAGGCTGCCAAAAAGGCCGCCAAGAAAAACCGCAAGGAAAAGGCCAAGGCCGACGCTGACCTGCGCCGCAAGAATAAGCGGATCAAGGAGAGTAAGGATACCCATGCCATCTCCGACGAGGCTCTGCAGGCCCGCCTGGATCAGCGCGCCGCCGTGGCCGACAGGCTGGATGCCAAACTCGACGACGTCGAGGATATCAACGCCGCCATCCTGGCCGCCGCCGAGGCCGCTCCCGTAGAAACCGTGGACGTCCACGAGCTGGCCAAGCCCGCCTTCTACGACGACATGAACGAGTACCTGGCCGACGGCGTGGTGGAGCTCACCATTGCCACGGTGCTGGCCGAGCTCCGCAAGGGCCACGAGGTCCTGCTTCTGTGGTTCGACCGCCGCTCGGATACCGGCGTGTTCGCCTACTCCCTGCGTGGCGCCGATGAGTTTGAGAATATCTACCACCTGTTCGCTACCGCTCCCCTCTGCGCCCCCGATAAGAAGGTCACCTCCCTGACCGCTATGGTCAGCGACATCCAGAGCATCAAGCAGATGTTCGTGGTCTCCACCATGGACGGCCCCATGCTCACGGATCTCAGCAGTCTGCCCGGCGTGTCGGATGCAGGCAGCTTCGGCTCTGCCGAGGTGGTGCTGTATAACCCCGAGGAGCGCTTCCGCTATCCCCGCGACCGCGCCAACTATCTGGAGGGCTGCCGCGAGCAGCTCGCCGCCAGCGGCCTGTCCCTGACCGCCGGCTCGTTTAACATCGCCCAGCAGGTTGCACAACCCACCGTACAACCCGTCACCCAACCCGAAGGAGGCAATACCCATGAAGCAAAATAAGCAAACCGCCGCCTTCGTCGACGCAAAGACGGGAAAGAAGGCCAAAAAGCAAGCCCGTAAGGCAGAGCGCGCCCAAAGAAAAGCCGCCCAAAAGGCCGCCAAAAAAGCCGCCAAGAACGCCATTCTCCCCATCCATAAGCGCCCCATCGTTTGTCCCCCCGATAAGGCGGGACGGGGGGGACTGTTCCGCCTCGGCGGCCTCGTCTGCCGTGCGCTGGTTATCTGGATGGCCGCCGCAGGCCTGGTGATCTTCGTTTCCAGCGCCTTGGAATTCGGCGTGTCCAACCTGACCATCTTCCTCACCTCCCTGTTCGTGGTGGCCATGGGCATGATCTTCCGCCTGGGCTGGATCGGAAAGCTGGCCGCGATCCTTACATCGGCGGGTACCCTCGGCGGTCTCGTCGCCCTCAATCCCCGCCTGCCCATCGACCTGTTCTACGGCATCCTCAGTATGTACAACGCAGCCCTGGACAGACTCTACAAGGTAGGCTACCTGGCCTACGTCCAGTATAAGGTGGCCCTGAATACGGGCACCCCCACCGAGGAGCTTCTGGCCGTGGGCACTTGCCTTCTGACGGTGCTGGTGACCGTGCTGTTCACCGCCTGCTTCGTCAAGAAGGTCCGCATCATCCCCCCCGCCATTCTGTCCACCACATTCCTCGTGGTGTTGCTCACCTTCAACATCTACAGTAACCGCATCGAGTCCAACCTGGGCATCACCCTGGTCATCGTGTCCTTTGCCTCCATGCTGGTCATGGGCGCCTACGACCGCCTCTACCATGGCAAGGAGCTGAAGCGCCACGATACCGAGCTGAAGCTCTTCCGGGATGACGACCGCCCCGCCCTGCCTCCCGAGTACGAGCAGGCGCAGGCCGAGCGCGCCGCCCGCAAGCAGGCCAAGGCAGATATGCGGAAAAAGCGCCGTGAGAAGACCGTCACCGTGGAGGACGAGCTGAACGATTACTTCGGCGCCAAAAAGAAGACCAAGAAAAAGAAGGGAACGGTCACCGATCCCAAGGTCAAAAAGGAACAGAAGGCCGCTCACCGCGCCATGATGAAGCAGGTGCGCGCCGTCAAGACCTACGACCGCGTCACCGAGCAGTCCCGTTCCGCCATGGGCGGATACGCCGCCGCCGCCGTCCTTCTGACCTGCCTCATTGCCATCGCTCTCCCCGCTCTCACGATCAAGGGCAACTTCAGCACCATCGACGCCATCGACGAGAAGATGGAGCTGGCGCGTAACTACGTAACCGCCCTTCTCCGCGGCGACGATAATGCCCTGGACCGCCTGGAATACAAGGCCGACAGCGATAACTTCAAGCCCCATTCCACCGATCTGGAGCAGCTGGACTTCACGGGGAAGCAGATGTTCTACGTCCAAGCCCGCAACAAAATGAGCTTCTACCTGCGGGGTTGGATTGGTACGGGCTACGAAAACGGTGCCTGGCTCGCCGTGGACGACGAGACCCTCGCCGCGTACCAGTCCCTCTTCGGGAAGGATTCCTCCCCCTCCGAGGAGCTGAAGTACGACTTCTACCACTACATGAAGCCCGAGCTGGTGGATGATCCCGCCTATACCGAAAACCTGCTCACCAAGTACAAGGGCAATCAGATGTTCGGCTTCGTCAACCTGCTGGTCAGCGTCCGCCGCGTCAACAGCCCCGATACCCTCACCTATTTCCCCGTTACCTACGATCCCCGCTACGGCCTCATGGAGTACAACTCCACCACCCCCCATAAGCTGACCTTCGTCAACTACTACGACGGTCTGTATACGGGACGGAAATGGAACGAGAACGGCCTCTCCTACGCCACCATGACCTACGCCCCCATCATGACCGACGGGGATTGGATCCTCCGCCAGGCCATTCTGGAGGCGGCGTTCAACCTCCAGAAGGAAGCCATGCTGGTGCAGATGTACGCCGGCGGCACCCTGACTTTGACCACGAACCAGGAAAAGAACGGCACCATGCTGTTCCAGTACACCTACAAGCAGGGTAAGAACACCGAGGTGTGGCGCTTCTACCACGATCCCGCCACCGTCTCCCGCGACGAGAACGGCAACCGCGTTATCACCACGCCCTACGGCACCCTGACCCTGGAGATGGATAGCTCCAAGGTGCTGGGCGCTACCGTGACCGACGTGTGGGTAGGCGTTTCGGAGGATATGCAGAAGCTCATCGACGGGTATACCAATCTGGTGGATGAGTACGAGCATGCCGACGACGCCCTCCGCGCCGAGCTGCGGGAGTTCATTCGCACCGAGAAGAATTACGGTGACTTCGTCTATAAGACCTACCTGGATGTGTCGGAGAGCGAGTTCATCAAGACACTGGCCGCCACCATCAAGGCCCAGGCCCATACCGAGCGTGTGGAGATCACCGAGGTGACCGAGCCCGATGATCCCGAGACCCCCGAGGACGATCCCTTTACCTACGAGGAAAAGAAGATCGTCAACGTCCCCGCCGACGTGACGCTGGCCGACGTTCGCAATTCCTCGAATCCCGCCGTGTACGCCCAGCGCGATCTTCTGGTGCGTAACGTCATCGACTACATCATCGACGAGATCGGCTGTGAGTACACCATCGAGCCCGACCTGTCCACCGTAGATCCCACCCTGGACGGCGTCGAGAACTTCCTGAAAAACACCAAGGAAGGCTACTGCGTTCAGTTCGCTTCTGCCGCCGCCCTCATCCTGCGGGAGCTGGGCATTCCCGTCCGCTACGTGGAGGGCTACATCGCCAGCGATCTGTCCAAGATCAGCCGCGACGACTTCGTGTACGGCGGATACGTCCGCGACTACCAGGCGCACGCCTGGATCGAGGTCTACTTCGACGGCGTGGGCTGGATCCAGTACGAGACCACTCCCCAGTACTACGTAGGTATGTACGGCGTGGGCAATACCGTGGGAACCACCCCGCAAAGACCCGTTCTGCCCGAGGTAGAAACCGATGCCCCCGACGAGCCCTTTGAGCCCGAGACCGACGAGGTAGAGACCGACGAGATCGACACCTCCGAGGAGACCACCGGTGAGGAGGATGCTGTTGCCGCCGAGGTGACTCGGAACAGCCTCATCGCGCTGGGCGTGATGGCTGTGCTGGCCGCGATCGTGGCCATCATCAGTGTCTTCGTATCCCGCGCCCGCGCCGCCGAGGATCACCGCCAGAGCGTCGCCGCTCAGATTCTCGAAAACGGCTTCGGTACCAACACCAACGAAACCGACCGCCGCGAGCTGGCATTGGAGATGGTGGACTCTGTGACGAACCTCTTGACTCTGTACGGACTCTCCCCCAAGCCGGGTGAGTTCAAGGAGGAGTACGCGGAGCGCCTGACCGCCGAGCTGACGGTACCCACCGAGGGCAAGGGCAAGAAGCCTCGCGTAAACGCCGTAGAGCTGCCCAACCTGCACACCGTCATGGAGGGTATCTCCGCCGAGGAATTCGGCCACGGTATGTCCATCCCCGAGATGAAGCAGACCGCCGCCCTCTACCTCTTCCTCCACGCTGAGGTTCGTAAGAGACTGGCGTTCCCCGAGCGCTTCAAGCTCCGCTACTTCAAGCGTAAGATTTAAGCAATTCCCATAAAAACGAGCCGATCCCCTCGGGGATCGGCTCTTCAAATTTGGGTTTGCAGGGCTCTGCCCTGCACCCGCTTAAGGGACTTTTGAAAAAGTCCCTTAAGAATCCTCAAAACTTTCAAAAAACATTGATAAATAATTCTTTTTTAAAAGTTTTTGGGAG
>JAZRFR010000225.1:0-19341 GCA_045643785.1 Eubacteriales bacterium
CAAGAACTTTCAAAAAGGACCATTGGATAGGAGAACAGGGCACCGCGAAATCGCGGTTCCCTTTCGGTATGTACAAACAGCGCTTACTCTTCCTTCTTCTTCAGCGCCACAGCGGCGGCGGCAGCCATCAGGACGGCGGCAACACCAAAGCCGATCGCGGAGCCGCAGCCAGCCTTGTCATCAGGGGTCTCGGCGGTGGTTACGTCCTCTGTGGGTGCGGTGGTGTCATCAGCGACGGGAGCCTGGGTAGGAGCCTCGGTCACAGGTTCAGTGGGAGCTTCGGTGGGCGCCTCGGTCTCCACAGGGAAATCATCGTAGCGCAGGCGGTAGAGCTTACCCTCACCGGCGAGGAATTCATCCTTCAGCAGACCATCCGTAAATTCCACGGGAACATACTCACCGATATGGGGATCGAAATATTCCAGCCACTTGACACCGGCGGCGGCATCTACCGTAAGCTTACAGTTGACGTCCCGCTTGGTATTCTTATTGAAGATCATGATATAGTGATCCTCGCCCTCCTTGGGCTCCATGACGCTGATGATGAAGTCGTTACGGCCGCTGGGCTGCAGGAAGAAATCCTCGGGCAGAATCTCCACACCGCTGACATTCTTTTGGACGTGGTATGCGTGAACCGTGTCCAGATTCATGAGAATATCGGACAGACCGCGAACCTCCCAGTTCAGCTCGCTCCAGGCGGCGAAGAGCTCGGGATCGCGGATGGTGCCGTCACGGTAGATGAGGGAGTCGCGGAAGCCCTCGCCCTCGGTGTCGGAGCTGCCGGGGCAGACCAGGTTGAACCAGGACAGCGCCTTAAAGCCGTAAGCCAGATAAGCGTAGACGTTCCAGCGCATCTCATCAATGTCGGGCATACGGGTGCCGTTCCAGGCTGTAGACTGGGGGAACGCATGGGTCTTGAGCTTGCCGTTCTCGTAGGCAACGGCGCGAAGCACCTCCATGTCGGCGAAAATGTCGGTCAGAACCACACCGCCAGCGCGGAAGGGGTAGTAATCCTGGGAGAGATAGTCGATGTTTTCGGGGCCGGCCAGCTCCACGAAGCGGGAAACATGCTCCTTATAGGTGCCACCCAGCACGGCCTCGCCCGCATAACTGGGAAGGAGGTTGACGAAGGGATAACGGGTGGCGTCTGCCTCGCGGTAAGCCTTCACCATATCAGCCACTCCCTGAAGTGCCGCGCCGCCGGGCTCGTCAACGAGGTGATAGCCGACGCAATGCTCCTTGCCCGCGGCGTACTCTACGCCGACGGCGATATTGGCCTCGGCCATACTGCCGTTCATTTGATAAACCATATTGCGCTTGGCATACTGCTCCTCAACGTTGTTCCAGTAGGCGGCGTCGTACATATGTCCCGAGCCGAAATCCCGGGGGAACATGTTGAAGTTGACACCGGCGGCAGCCATCTGATCCAGCTGATACTCATAGCTGTCGGTCTCAAAGGAATAGAAGGACACCCAGGAGCCAATGAGCAGATCGTCGGTGGTCACGTCGTCGGCCATGAGCTTTGCGCGGTAGGCGGCCTTCTTGGCCTCGTATTCCTCGTCGACGGGTTCGTCGTCGGCATAAGCAGGCAGGATCATCAGGCTGCACAGGCAGGTCAGCACGGCCAGCAGCGCGGCCGCGGTGCGGATCCATACGGAATGTTTCATAATCGGACTCCTTGTTTTGTGATTTGACGTAAAGGTACGGCGTTGCTTTTATTATACACGATTTACTCGAATCTGTCAACGAGCGGACGGAAATCTTGCGCAAATTTTCACAAGAGAGCCGCAACACAAGAAGTTGTCCATGCACCTTCTCTTTGGCCTACCCGAAAGGCTCACGAACCGCGCCCACGCTTCGCGTGCGCTGGAAGCGCGACCCTTCGCTCCGTTTCTTCCTTTCCTCACATCGCGCTTCCGCTCATCTTCTCTTCCTCACGGATAGGCAACAGAAAAGGCACCACCTTCGTGATGCCTTTTCTGTTGGCCTACCCGAAAGGATTCTGAACCGCGCCCACGCTTCGCGTGCGCAGGAAGCCCCCAAAAAAATATTTTTCCTCTTTGCTACTTGGGGCTTCCGCGTAGCTTCTCATCCTCACAAATAGGCCAAATAAAAGACCCCGACAAGCGGGGTCTTTTATTTGGCCTACCCGAAAGGATTCTGAACCGCGCCCACGCGCCGCGTGGGCTGGAAGCGCGCCCTTCGCTCCGTTTCTTCCTTTCCTCGCGGCGCGCTTCCGCTCATCTTCTCTTCCTCACGAATAGGCCAAATAAAAGACCCCGACAAGCGGGGTCTTTTATTTGGCCTACCCGAAAGGATTCGAACCTTCGACCTTCAGAGTCGGAGTCTGACGCGCTATCCAGCTGTGCCACGGGTAGATATTCTGTTCGTACCGTGATATTATACCATAAACCTTCCGAAAAAGCAACCCCTTTTCCGAAAAAAGTGTGCGCCGAAAAGCGTCTTTTTGCGACTCCACGAGGGCTGTCAGGAGGATATGCGCCGCGTTTTATTTGCATATTGCCGAAATCGCGGTATATCCGATTCAAAAAGCGGTATAAAGTAACAATTTTTCTGTGGCGGTATGCAAAAACAGCCAAATTCTCTTGACAAACTAATGAAATTCGGGTATAATGATTATGTATGCGTGTACCTATACGCGCCGTTTCACTCTCCCCACGGGAAGAAACAGGAGGTTTTCCCATGTCCATGACCTTCATGAACAAGCTCCCCATCCCCAAGGAGACCAAAGAGCGGTATCCCGTAACCGCGACCGCCGCCGCCTGCAAGGCTATCCGCGACCGAGAAATCGCACAGATATTCACGGGGGAATCCCCCAAGAAGCTGCTGGTCATCGGTCCCTGCTCGGCAGACAGCGAGGAGCCCGTCATTGAGTACGTCCGCCGCCTGCGCCTGCTCCAGGACAAGGTAGCCGACAAGCTCATCCTCGTCCCCCGCATCTACACCGGCAAGCCCCGCACCACGGGCGAGGGCTACAAGGGTATGCTCCATCAGCCCGATCCCGCCGAAGCCCCCGATATGTACAAGGGCATTCTGGCGACCCGATCTCTGCACACCCGTGTGCTGACCGAGTTCTCCCTTCCCACCGCCGATGAGCTTCTCTACCCCGCCGACTACCGCTACCTGGACGATCTTCTCTCCTACGTAGCCGTAGGCGCACGATCGGTGGAGAATCAGGAGCATCGCCTGGTCGCCAGCGGTGTCAGCGCTCCCGTAGGCATGAAGAACCCCACGAGCGGAGACATGACGGTCATGATGAACGCCATCACCGCCGCCCAACAGGGTCACACCTTCATTTTCCGCGGTTGGCAAGTGGAAACCACGGGCAACCCCTTGACCCACGCCATCCTCCGCGGCTTTGTGGACGGAGAGGGCCGTTGTCAGCCCAACTACCGCTACGAGGATCTGGTTCGTCTGGCTGCCCGATATAGCGAGCTCTCCCATCTCCGCAACCCCGCCGTTCTCGTGGATACGAATCACGCGAATTCCGGCAAGCAATATGCCGAACAGCCTCGCATCTGCAAGGAAGTGCTCAACGCCTGCCGCCGCAGCGCCGACGTCAACCGTCTTGTCAAGGGCTTTATGATCGAGAGCTACCTTCTGGACGGCGCGCGCAAGGTCACCGAGGAGGGATTTGGCCAGTCCATCACCGATCCCTGCATCGGATGGGATAAGACCGAAAAATTCGTATTGGACATCGCAGATACAATCTGATTTCGCGCAGGAATCCCCTGCCGCTCATACACAAACAATCCACCAAAAAATGATGATGAAAGGCTTGGTTTACAATTATGTCTAAGAAAGTCATTGATGGCGAGCAGTTCCAGAAAATGATGGCATCAGCCGCCAATTCCCTGGACACCGAAAAGACCGAGATCAACAATCTGAACGTATTCCCCGTTCCTGACGGTGACACGGGCATCAACATGTCCCTCACCATGAAGCCCGCCCGCGAGATCCAGGTAGAGCCCGGCACCCTGGCCGAGGCCGCTTCCCGCGTGGCCAACCGCCTGCTCCGCGCCGCCCGCGGCAACTCGGGCGCGATCCTCTCCCTGTTCTTCCGCGGTATGTCCAAGTCCTTTGAGGGTCTGGAAACCGCAGACTCCGACGATATCGCCAAGGCCATCCGCAGCGGTACCAACGAGGCTTACCGCGCCGTCAGCAAGCCCGCCGAGGGCACCATTCTGACCGTCATGCGAGGCACCGCCGAGATCGCCGAGGCCGAGAGTGAGCAGTTCCGCGGCAATCCCGAGGCATTCTTCGAGCGACTCCTGGAGGGCGCCGAGGAAGTGCTGGAGCAGACCCCCGAGATGCTCCCCGTCCTGAAGCAGGCCAACGTAGTAGATGCCGGCGGACAGGGCTTTGTCACCATGCTCAAGGGCATGCTGGCCTCCCTGAAGGGTCACGATGTGGCCGCCGTAGAGGGCTCTGACGATGAAACCCAAGAGGGCGCCGACTTCGGCGAGTTCGATACCGACTCCATCACCTTCGCCTACTGCACCGAGTGCATCGTGGGCAAGTCCGACGAGTTCCGCGGCGAGGGCACGGCTCAGAAGTTCAAGGAGATCATTTCGGACATCGGTGACAGCATGGTCTTCGTGGACGACGATGAGATCATCAAGCTCCACATCCACACCAACGATCCCGGCTTTGTCCTGTCCGAGGCTGTCAAGTACGGCGCTCTGGAGATGGTCAAGATCGAGAACATGAAGAAGCAGCACTCGGCTCTGACCGCCGCAGGCGAGAAGGCCGACAAGGGCGAGACCGATGCCCCCATCGACTACACCCCCGACAAGGACTTCGGCTTCGTAGCCGTTTGCCTGGGTGACGGTACGGCCAACATCTTCCGCGAGCTGGGTGTCCATGAGATCGTCACCGGCGGTCAGACCATGAACCCCTCCACCGACAACCTCTTGAACGCCATCCGCCGCACCCGCGGCCGCGAGGTCTTCGTACTGCCCAACAACAAGAACATCATCATGGTGGCCAAGCAGGCCGCCGACATCATCGAGGCCGAGGTTGCCGAGGGCATCATCCCCGAGCAGCGTGTCATCGTCCTGGAGACCCGCAGCGTGCCCGAGGGTATGTCCGCCATGCTGGCCTTTGACGAGACCTCCTCTGCCGACGATAACACCGCCGCCATGACCGAGACCTTCGGTTGCGTCCACACCCTGTCGGTCACCCGCGCCGTAAAGGACGCCGCCATTGACGGTCTGTCCATCAAGGCCGGCGAGTACATGGGTCTGTGCGACCGCAAGATCGGTTACACCGGCACCGACTACGAGATCATCATTCTGGAAATGCTCCGCAACTTCCCCGACGCCGCCTTCGTGACCGTTCTCTACGGTGATGAGGTCACCGAGGAGAACGCCAATATCATCTTCGAGAAGATGAAAGCCGTGGTGCCCGACGCCGAGTGCAACCTGCTCTACGGCGGTCAGCCCCTGTATGATTTCGTGATTTCTGTAGAATAAGAACGATTTGGGGGAAACTTCTTGAAAGAAGTTTCCCCCAAACCCCCTTCAAGAACTTTCAAAAAATAATGGATTGGACAATGAGAATGGACAGCCGCAACCGTCTTGGCAAGCCCCATTCTGATTTTTAAATATAGTTTCCGACAAATCCAAGCCCCCAAGGGGAAAGGAGCATCCCATGGCAAGAGATATCAAAGAGACCCGCGCCGAGATCGACGCCGTGAATACTCAAATGGCACAGGCCTTCTGCCGCCGCATGGATTTGGCCGCCGAGGTAGCCGCCTACAAGCAAGAACACGGGCTCCCCATCTGCGACCCTGCTCGCGAGCAGGAGATTTTGGCCGAGGTTTCCCGCTTGGTTGATGAGGACTACCGTAGCTACGCGGAGACTTTCTTCAAAACCCTGATGGATCTCAGCAAGGACCATCAACTGAAGCTGACGGGTGCGGATGCTCACCCTCACGGAAAGGAGTGACCCATGCCTACGCCTGCGCACACCCCCAGATCTCTGGCGCTCAACACCCTGCTCGCGGTGGAAAGAGGACAGTACGGCAACATCGCCGTGGACACCGCCCTGCGCCGTTACCCCATGAGTGACCCCGACCGCCACCTCTACACCGCCCTGGTCTACGGCGTCACCGAGCGCAAGACCACCCTGGAATACCTGCTCTCGAAATTCTCCTCCCGTCCCATGGAGGAGCTGGACGGAACGGTTCGTCTCGCCCTTTGCATGGGGCTCTACCAGCTGATCTACCTTGATCGCGTACCCGACCACGCCGCCCTGGACGAGACGGTCTCCCTGGTTCCCCGCAAGGTATCGGGGTACGTCAACGCGGTGCTCCGCGCCTACCTGCGGTTTGAAGCTTCCCTGCCCCGCCTGCCTGACGGCGGGAAACAGCCCCGCGAGAATCGGCTGACCACCCCCGCCGCATGGTCGGAGCGCTTCCCCGATCTGACCGATTCCATGAAAGCCTTGTCGGTCTGCTGTGGCGTACCGCTGTCGTTGTGCGAAGTTTTCGTGAGCGCACTGGGCTACGACCGCGCCGTGTCGGCCCTGACCGCCTTTGGAGACAAGCCCCCCATGACCCTGCGAGTCAACACCGAGAAGACCACCCCCGAGGCGCTGGCCGCCACTTTGACCGAGGCGGGTCTGACGGTTTTGCCCTCCCTGTACGCCCCCCACGCCCTCCGCGTGCCCGACGGCGCGATCACGAACACCGAGGCGTTTGCAAAGGGTGATTTCTTCATTCAGGACGAGGCCTCCCAGCTCTGCGTGGCCGCGCTGGATGCCCAAGCAGGGGACGTGGTGGTAGACACCTGCGCCTGCCCCGGCTCCAAGTCCTTCGGCATTGCGCTGACCATGAAGAACCAAGGCGAGGTACACAGCTTTGACCTCCACAAGAGCAAGCTCTCCCTCATTGAATCGGGCGCGCAGCGTCTGGGACTCTCCATCATCACCGCCGACGAGCGGGATGCCCGAGGCCCCGATCCTTCCCTGCTCGGGAGGTGCGACCGCGTGCTCTGCGACGTTCCCTGCTCGGGTCTGGGCGTCATTGCGAAAAAGCCCGAGATCCGTCACAAGGATCTGAGCGAATCCGCCCGCCTGCCCGCCATTCAGGCCGCTATTCTGGAGGCCTCCGCAGGGTATCTGAAGTCCGGCGGCGTGCTGGTATACTCCACCTGTACCATTCTGCCCGCCGAGAATCAGGACGTTGTGACGGCATTCCTCGCCGCTCATCCCGAATTTGAGCCCTACGATTTCTCCTTCCCCGCGAAGGATGCCACCGTCTCGGATATTCTGTCCGAGGGCGGCATGGTCACGCTGCTCCCCGATGCCAACCGCACCGACGGCTTCTTCATCGCCCGTCTGCGGCGCAAATAAGTATATCCCCCGCCGTATCCCACGCCAAAATTCATGTTTTTTCGGCAAAGGGGTTGAACGGCGGGGGAATTTGTGCTATAATGGTATTTGATTGTATACATTTGATTTCAAAAAGGAGATGATGATCCTTGAAACGTCTTTTTGCCTACCTGAAACCCTTCGCGGGACGTATGTCGGTAGGTCTTACCATTAAGATTGCGGGCACGCTGGTGGAGCTGGCGCTCCCCTACATACTGGGCATGATCCTCAACGATATCATCGGAAACTTTGCTGATTCCGGGGATACCAAGGGGGGCCTGCGCTCCATTCTGATCTGGGGCGGTGTCATGGCGGTCTGCGCCGTGGCGGCTCTGGTCTTCAACATCGTCGCTAACCGCATGGCAGGCTTTGTCGCCAAGGACGTGGCCACCGCCATCCGCCACGACCTGTTCGACTCCACCATGCGCCTTTCCTGCGCCCAGGCCGACGCCTTCACGGTGCCCTCCCTGGAATCCCGCCTCACCTCCGACACCTACAACGTCCACCACATGGTGGGTATGATGCAACGCCTGGGCGTCCGCGCCCCCATTTTGCTGGCGGGCGGTCTGCTCATCACCCTCGCCCTTGACCCCGTGCTGACTCTGGTCATGTTCTCGGTCATGCCCCTCATCGTGCTGACGGTGTATATCGTCTCCAAGCGGGGCGTGCCGCTTTACCGCCAGTCCCAGCAATCGGGTGACGCCATGGTGCGAGTGGTGCGCGAGGATGCTCAAGGCATCCGCGTCATCAAGGCTCTCTCCCGCAAGGAGTACGAGCAGGCACGCTACGACGTGGTCAACCAAAACCTCGTCCGCGACGGACTCCGCGCCGCCGCCAATATGTCGGTGTCCAATCCCCTCATCAACCTGTTCCTGAATATCGGTCTGGTGGCGGTGATGTTCGTGGGCGCCATCCGCGTCAACAACGGCACCTGCCAGCCCGGTACCATCATTTCCTTCATCCAGTACTTCACCATCCTCTCCAACGCCCTTCTGTCCATCACCCGTATCTTCATGATGTTCACCAAGGGAGCCGCCTCCATGAACCGTATCTGCGAGGTGTTGGATGCGGCGGGGCAAGACGAGAGCGAATCCGCCACTCAGGGCGTCATGGCACTCCCCGAAAATCCCGACCGCTATATCTCCTTCGAGCACGTCACCTTCTCCTATCGCGGCAAGGTCAACAACACCTGTGACGTCTCCTTTGACCTCCCCCGCGGCGGTACCCTGGGCATCATCGGCGCCACGGGCAGCGGTAAGACCACCCTCCTCTCCCTGCTCATGCGGTTCTACCAAGTGCCGAAAGACAGCGGCACCATCCGCATCGGGGGTAAGGACATCCGCACCATGACCCCTGCCGAGCTTCGTTCCCGCTTCGGCGTGGCCATGCAGAACGACTTCCTTTACGCAGGCACCATCGAGGACAATATCCGCTTCGGACGGGATATTTCCCACGAGCAGATCGTCCACGCCGCCACCATGGCCCAAGCCCATGAATTCATCTCCAAGCTGGCCGATGGCTATAACCACAAGCTGACCGTCAAGGGTACCAACTTAAGCGGCGGCCAAAAGCAACGCCTGCTCATTTCCCGCGCTCTGGCGGGAAATCCCGACATTCTGGTGCTGGACGATACCTCCTCGGCGCTGGACTACAAGACCGACGCCGCCCTCCGCGCGGCTCTGCGGGAAGATACCGCGATCCAAACCGCCACAACCGTCATCATTGCCCAGCGTGTCAGCTCCATCAAGCACGCCGATCTCATTCTGGTCATGGATCAGGGGGCTGTCATCGGGTGCGGCACCCACGACGAACTGAACGAAACCTGCTCGGTGTACCGCGAGATCGCCGAGTCCCAGATGGGAGGTGCGATCCTTGAATAACGGAAACATCGGCCAAGGCCGAGGCATGGGCCGTTCCATCAACGACCCTCGCGCCGCCCAGAATCAGAAAATGGATAAGACCCGCCGCACCAAGGTGGTGAGCCGCATCCTCCGCTACATGCTCCACTACAAGTGGGCCATGCTGGCCGCCTTTGGCATGATGCTGGTCTCCAACCTCCTGGCCCTGGCAGGCCCCGCCCTGTCGGGCATCGTCATCAACGCCATTGATCCCTTCGGCACTGCCGACGGCGGCGCGGCCGCCGAAGGAGGCGCGTCCGCCATCGGCGCGGTGGATTTCGCCACCGTCAAGACCTACTGCCTGCTCCTCATCATCTTCTACGCCGTCTCCGCCGTCATGTCCTACGTTCTGGCGGTGCTCATGGCCTGGATCAGCCAGCGCATCTCCTACACCATGCGCAAGGAGGTCTTTGCCCACCTCACCGAGTTACCCGTGGGCTACTTCGACACCCACCAGACGGGCGAGATCGTCTCCCACATCTCCTACGACATCGACACGGTCAACGCTTCCCTGTCCCATGATCTCTTGCAGATCTGCGCCAGTATCATCACGGTGGTAGGCTCTCTTGTGATGATGCTCATCATTTCCCCTCTGCTTCTCTGCGTCTTCGCCATCACCGTACCCATCTCCATCCTGTTCACGCGGTACAAGACCAAGAAGATCCGCCCCCTGTTCCGCAAACGCTCCGCCATGCTGGGCGAGCTCAACGGCTACGCCGAGGAGATGCTGTCGGGTCAGCGCACCATCAAGGCCTACCACGGGGAGTCCGAAATCGTCTCCCGCTTTGACGTCCACAACCGCGAGGCCTGCGAGGCCTACTACCGCGCCGATTACCAAGGCTCGGTCATCGGCCCCACCGTCAACTTTGTCAACAACCTGTCCCTGACTCTCATCACGGTGCTGGGCGGCGCCTTCTACCTCATGACCCTGACGGTCACGGGGCTCCATCCCCTGCTCATGATCAACCTGGGCGACGTGTCCTCCTTCGTGCAGTACTCCCGTAAGTTCTCGGGCCCCATCAACGAGTTCGCCAATATTTTGAGCGAATTCCAGTCGGCGGCATCGGCGGCGGAGCGCATCTTCAACCTCTTGGACGAGCCCGCCGAACCCGCGGATAAGCCCGATGCCAAGACCCTCACAGACACCCAAGGCGTCGTGGATATGACCGACGTGCGCTTCGGCTACATCCCCGAGCGGGAAATCCTCCACGGCCTGAATCTCCACGCCAACAAGGGCGACCTCATCGCCATCGTGGGCCCCACGGGCGCAGGAAAAACCACGGTCATCAACCTGCTCATGCGCTTCTACGATAAGCAGGGCGGCACGGTCACGGTGGACGGCCATGAGATTACCGACCTGTCCCGCGACAGCCTGCGCCGCGCCTACACCATGGTGCTCCAGGACACTTGGCTCTTCTGCGGAACCGTCTACGACAACATCGTATACGGCACCGAGGGCGCCACCATGGAGGACGCGGTCAAAGCCGCCAAGGCCGCCCACATCCACCACTTCATCGAATCCCTCCCCGAGGGCTACATGACCGTCCTCTCGGACGACGGCGTGAACATCTCCAAGGGACAAAAGCAGCTCCTGACCATCGCCCGCGCCATGCTCTCGGACGCGCCCATCCTCATTCTGGACGAGGCCACCTCCAACGTGGACAGCCGCACCGAAAAGCTGATCCAGGACGCCCTCTACGAGCTGATGAAGGGGCGCACCTGCTTCGTCATCGCCCACCGCCTCTCCACCGTCAAGAACGCCGACCGCATCCTGGTCATCCGCGACGGCCTGGTGACCGAGGCGGGCACCCATGATCAGCTGCTGGCCTCGGGCGGGTTCTACGCTTCCCTGTATAATGCACAGTTTACCTGATCCATATTCTTGTCCGAGGGGCCACCGCCCCTCGGTTTTTTAACATATTTTTCCACTCATACGCGTCATTCGCTCCGCTCATACTATCCACAGAGCCACAGATCAAAGCCGCAGCCCGCTGTGCCGGTTTCGGTGGAAAAGTCATACTTACGATGGGCCACACCCGTGGTGTCACGACCTGTTTCAGGTATTCCGTCGCGAGTATACAGGTTTGTGACTCCCTCCGTGGGGAGCATTCCCCACGGAGATCGCATCGCGCGAAATATCGAAAGGTATGGTCATACAATGAAATCATTCCAACACACCAAAAGGGCGGTAGCGCTGGGTCTTTCCGCGCTGGTTCTGTCCTCGGTCATGCTGTGTTCGGTGGCCTGCACGAGAGACGATCAGAAGAATCCCGGCGACACGACGGCCGGGGGCTCCACGGCAGTCACCACGCCTGCCCAGAACGGGGGAAATAACGGCTCCGGCTCCGGTTCCGACAGTCCCATGAACCCCGATGCAGGCACGGTCAATCCCGACAGCGATGCCGGCAATCCTCCTGCCGGTACCGATAACTCTCAGGATAGCCGCTCCTACCGAGACGACAACTTCCGCTCCCGTTTCATGCACTAACGACGAACGCCGCTGATCCTTCATCGTCCGAAATCGGATGAAGAACACGGCACCATGAAACAAGAAAAGCCGCCCCCGCGGGAAAACCTGCGGAGGCGGTGTTTTCATATGGAAAGACTTACAAATAAAATTCGGTCTTGAGCGCCCGTCCGAACAGGCTTTCCAGCTCGGTGCGGGGGTCTGCTCCGTCGTACAGAATGTGGTAGACGGCGCGGCAGATGGGGAGATCCACTCCGTAGGTCTTCCCCAACAGAACCAATGCCCGAACCGTGGCGTAACCCTCAGCCAGGGCGGTGTAGGGCTGTCCCGTCACAAAGGCCTCGCCAAAGGCGCGGTTGTGGGAGAATTTGGAAAAGACCGTAGCCTCGTAGTCGCCCAGATGGCACAGGCCGTAGGCAGACAGCTCGCTTCCGCCCATAGCCGAGATCAAACGGGCGATTTCTCTCGTGCCGCGGGACATGAGCGCGCCCTTGAGGGTGGTCAGTCCGTAGCCGTCCAGCATACCCGCCGCGATACCCACCACGTTTTTGGACGCGGCGCCGATTTCACTGCCAACGAGATCGGTTCCGTAGTAGAAACGGATCAGTTCGCCGGAAAACTCCTGTACCAACCGTTTTTTGGTCTCATCGTCGTCGCTGTCAATGACCATGCAGTTGGGGATTCCCGCGTAGAACTCCTGCACGTGGCCGGGGCCAACCCAAACGGCCACCTTAACCGAGGAATCCAGATATTCGCCCACCACCTCGGTCAAACGCTTACCCGTGGTGGCCTCGATGCCCTTCATACACAGCACGACGGTCTTATCCCGCAGGTTATACGCCTGCAGTTCTTCCATAAGCCCACGGAGCCCCTGGGCGCCAATGGAAATGATGATGATCTCACAGGTGGGATCGGCGCACACCGACAGATCCGTAGAAAGCGCCACCGAATCGGGGAGGGTCAAGAGATCGTTGCGGCGCTCTGCCATGAACTGCCGCATATGGGATGAAGCGGCGCGGCCGTACAGAGTCACCTCGTGCCCCTTATGGGACGCGAGATACCACGTGATCAGCGAACCCCACCGTCCGCAACCAATAACCGTAATTTTCATAAACAGACTCACGCTTTCGCTTACCGAAAGTCTCCTTTCTCACTACATCAAAATAACTACTCGCATCGGGGACAGGAGAGCGCCAAGGGGATTCTTCGGCACTGCATGCCGTGCGCGTCCCTTTGGAGGGGGCCGGGGCAAAGCCCCCGATCCCCCTCGTTTTACATCGCGTCCGCCTTATTCTGCAAGCGCTTTTCCAAGGCTTCCACCTTGGCGGCGGCATCGGGATGGCCAAGCTTTAGCGCTTTGCGATAGTATTTCACGGCTTCCCGATCGTCTGCCACCACCACGCCGCGGCCTTCCTCGTGGCATACGCCCAGGGTGTAGCACGCGCCGCTATGACTGCGGGATGCCTTGATTAAGAGGCGGATCGCCTCGGGCTGATTGACCGCCGTTCCCACACCGTACAGAAGGCACCATCCCAGGCTGTAGGTAGCCTCGACAACGGCGGCAGGGGGCTGTGGGGTATCCTTGGGCGCGATCTCCAGTACGGCTCGGTAGCAGGTCACCGCCGCCGCCGCGTCGAAGGGGAGACCATACCCTTCAAAGTAGCATTCACCCAGATACTGCAGGGCATTCACCCGCATGGTATCGGTAACCTCCGCGCGGACGTACGCAGGGGAATCCGTCGTCATAGCCGAGGGCTTCATGCCGTAGGCAAAGGGCACCGGCTCAGGCCAGAGGGCCGTATAGTACTCGGTCACCCACTCGCGGTGGATACGCAACGCACGATTGTTGCGATTCAGCGTAGCGCCGCTCTCCCGCACACGGCGGCGCAGGCGGGCTTTCGGGCTCAATCGGTTTTCCTTCGTACGCTGTTCGCGGGTCGCTTTTCGGGTCGCGCCGCGGGGACGGTTCATTTCAAAGACGAACATCCGCGCCAGATCGTCCCGCGCCTGCTCGTGACCCATCAGAATGGCCTCGGCCAGATAGCGGAACGCCTCCCGTCGCTTGGCTTCATCCGAAAAATACATGGCACGCAGGGTCGCCAGACGGTACAGAATTTCCGCGCGGGCGCGCACGTCGGCCTCGCGGCGATCCAGACGGCGCAGATGCAAGGTATACGGGCCGCATTCCGACTCAACGCAAGGGCAGGACAAGCCTCGCAGATACACCGCATCGGCCTCCGCGGGGTCGGTCTGAAGCCCCCATTGGCTGCGCAGGAAATCTCCCAGCCACAGCGCCGCCTCGATACGGCCGCCGTTCAGGGTCTCGGCACGGCGGAGAAGCCGCTCCGAGGCCGCGGGATTGCGGGGAGTCCCCCGTCCCGTATACAGGCATTCCGCCATATCGACAAGGGCATCCGCGCTTCCTCTGGCCGCGCTGTCCGCCAGGGAGCGCCAGGCGTTGACCAACGCCAGCTCTGCGTTCCCCGCATCGGTTTCCTCCGCCGCCACGCGCAGAGATTCCCGAGCCAGATCCATCAGCGCATTCACCGAGCCATCCAGCTCACTGCGGGCATGAATCCCCTTCGCGCGAAGGCTGTCACTTACCCGCGCCGCTTCCAGGTAGAACCGAAGGGCCTCATCGGCACCCGTAGCGGTTTCAGGGGTCAGAAGGCCGTAGGCATACAGATCCCCCAGCATGGTCATAGCGCCCACGTGCTCAATATCCGCCGCTTCACGGAAGTAGGGCAACGCCTCGGCAAGACGATCGGCGGAAGGCGCAGGCAGATTTTTTTCGTCGCGGGCTTCCCGTCCCTGTCCGATCCCGTACAGGGTGCAGTAACCCAGCATATACATGGCGCTACCCGCCGCTTGACGGAAGGAGAGCGCATCGGGCGGAAGGGTCTCCCGCTCGGCCGCAGACGCGAGCCGTCCCGCGTCCTCCGCATAGGCGTACCACAGCTCCGTGGCGCGCGTAAAGCACGCAACGGCCCCTTGAGGATCCCGTGACAGTCCCCGTCCCTCCAGGAAGGACAGACCCAACTCGAAGCAGGCCTGCAGGCTTCCCGCCTCAGCGGCGCGGCGCAGGTTGAATATCTCCACGCGCTCGTCTCGCGATCCACCCCGCTCCAGGCGGTGGCACAGGTAGAGAGCGTACGCCGCCTCGGGTACGCCACCGTCGGCCGCCTGCTGATACAGTACGGCGGCGCGGGCATGGTCTGCCGAAAAATGCAACGCATCCGCCCCCCCGCCAACGTCTGAAGGAATCCCATCACCCGTATCATCGAAGGTCTGATCCCCGGGGATCTCGGCCAGTTGGATATCTGCCCCATCGGTTTCGGCATTGATGCCGCGGTCGTAGCACAGAGCCAAACGGTATTGCGCATAGGCGTGTCCCTGCTCGGCCGCCAGCTCATACAAGCGGACGGCTCTGTCCACGTCCTTCGCCACGCCGCGGCCGGTCTCATAGCAAATACCCAAGCGGCATTGCGCCTCAGGCAGACCCGCATTGGCCGCCGCCGTGTACCATTCCACGGCCGTCAGCATGTTCTGGGGCACACCGATCCCATACTCGTAGCATCCGCCCAGATTGTTCTGAGCGGGGGCATAGCCCGCCTCGGCCGCCTGCTCGTAACGGTGAGCCGCCTCAAAGGGATCTGCCTCGGTTCCGATTCCCCGCTCACAGCAAACGGCATAGGAAAACCGCCCGCGGTCACTTCCGTAATCCGCGGCCATGCGGAACAGCTGGGTTGCCCGCTCGGGGCACGGAGGAATGCCGTATCCCCGTCGATAGGCGTCACCCAGGCAGTACAGCGCCTCGGCGTGTCCCAGACGGGCGGCGTACCGATACCAGACCAACGCCCGCGTAGGAGAAGGCCGCAAGCCTTCGTCCTCGCTTCCCGCAGACAAAAGCCGTCCCAGTTCAAACGCGGCGTCGGCCGCCTGTTTGGCAGTCCAGTCTGCCTCGTATATATCGTATCGGTCGGACGTCCCTTTCTCATCCGAGGGGGCATCGTACAGGTCAACCAGGGTTTCATCCCAACGATCCTCCGGCAGGCTGACGTCGTCGATTCGGTTGCGGCCGAATCTTCGATCCACCGAGCCGCCGCGGGAGACGCCCTCGGCGCAGGCTAAGCGCCCCCGTCGCATTTGCCGCATGGAAACGCATCTGTACCGCACCCCGGGACGAAGACCGTATACCTCCAAAGAAGCCACCCAATTCGGCGCCTCCTCATCCTCGCTCAAGGGGGTTTTGCACACGGTAGCCAGGTATTGCAAGGCCGTGTGACTGTTCCGCTCCACGCCGATGCCGTCCCGATACAGGATCGCCAAATGGTACAGGGCGGGGGTATACTGCAAATCGGCCGCGGTGTGCAGGCACTCCACCGCGTGGATGGGATCCTTCATAACGCCGTAGCCCTGCAGGTAGCAAAGACCTCTCTGGTACACGCCGCGGATGTTTCCCTGATCGGCGGCGCGGGAAAAGAGACGGAAGGCCTCCTCGGCATCCCGCTCCACACCGATTCCCAGAAGGCGCATCTGTCCCAGTCTGACCAGCGCGTCGCAAATGTCCTGTTCTGCCGCCAGCATCATCCAGTGGGCGGCCTCCTTTTCCAGCGCGGGCACGCCCAATCCCAGCTCGTAGGCGCGTCCCAGCTCGAAGCACGCGTCCCCGTCGCCCGTATGAGCGTAGTGGGCGCAACGGATCAACTGTCCGTAAACGTTGTCGTCACACCGCGCTTCCACGAAGCAATCCCGCAAGCGAGCCAGATGACGCACGTACAAGCGGTGTACGAACAGCGCCGTCGCATGCCTGTCGGGGGTATCCTCGGTGGGGGAGGGGATCAGCGCCGCGCCGCTCTCCATACCCGTGCAGAAACGGTGATCCAGCTCGTTTCCTTCCAGACTGACGCAGATTACCTCGATCTTCTGCTCCAGGGCGCGCCGAATATCCGAGGCGATGGTTTCGGCCTCGGCGGCGGCGGGAGACGTCAGCGCGATCAGGAGCGATGCGCCCTCCACCAGCTCGGCTCTTCGGGTGGAGTCTCCCAGCTCGTTGATACAGCTGAAGCGGAAACCGTACCGCGTCAGGCCGCGGCAAAAGAGATCGGTCTCCTGCCGATCGGATTGGGCATAGGTCACGCAAATGTAAGGATTCATACGGACTCCTTTCGCGGAAGGTAAATTGGATGACGGAGGGATCGGGGTCAGGCCTTCTTGGCCGCCACGAAGTATGTACCCACGTGGGCTCCGTCCAGAAGATTATAGAGAATATCCGGGTCGTGGCCGTTCATGATGAACATGGGAATACCTGCCTCGGTAGACAGGGCGGCGGCGCGGAGCTTGGCCTCCATACCGCCCGTGCCACGCTCGGTGCCGGCGCCTCCCGCCGAGGCCAGCAGGGAGTCGGACAAGGACTCTACCCGCTCGATGAGCCTCGCGTCGGGATTCTTACGGGGATCGCTGTCGAAAAGGCCGTCCACGTCGGAAAGGTTAATCAGCACGTCGGCGTGGCAAACTCTGGCAACGTACGCAGACAGGATATCGTTACCGCCGAACTTGGTCAGCTCGTCGGTGGAAACCGGGTCGTTCTCGTTGACGATGGGCACGCACCCCATACCGAGAAGGCTCTCAAAGGTATTCTCCGCCAGATCGCGGCGAACGGGGTTATCCAGGACGTCGCGGGTCAGAAGGATCTGGGAGACCGTGTGACCGTACAGGGAGAAGAGCTGATCGTACAGCCGCATGAGCTCACTCTGACCGATGGCGGCCATAGCCTGCTTTTCGGCAATGGAGGAGGGACGGACCGCGCCCACCTTGGCCACTCCCGCGCTGACGGCGCCCGAGGACACCAGAACGATCTCCTTGCCTGCGTTTTTGAAATCCGACAGCACCCGCACGAGAGCGCCAATGCGGCGCAGATTCAGAGCGCCCGTGGCGTGAGTCAGGGTCGAAGTTCCTACTTTTATCACCAATCGGCGGCTATTTTGAAGCATACTCATAAAAATTTACACTTTCTTCGAAAAATTTACCGAAATACCCTTTTCAATACGCAAATTTTGTATTATAATATGGGTAGTGGGTAGTATTGTCTCTATTATACTCCCAAACGCGTCGAATTTCAAGTACATTTTTCACATTCTGCCCCCACATTGTCATTTTTGTGCAAAAGGACGGCGGCAGATGAAAGGACGGACACACATGAAACAGAAGTTTACGCTCAACATCGCGGACATTCAGCTCAGCGTGATCGCAGACGCATCCCGCGACGAGGTCGAGCACATCCGAGGTCTCTTGGACCGCAAGATGCGGGAGATCTATCTCAAGAGCCGTTGCCCCAAGACCGAGGCCGCTCTGCTCTGCGCCATGGATTTTGCCGCAGACCGCCTGACGATGCAGGAGCAGATCACCGAGCTGGAGGAGCGCTGCGAGAAGTACGCGCTGGTGCTGGATTCCCTCAAACAGCGTACCTCCGACCAGGCCGCCGAGCTGGGGCGCCTGCGCAGTGAGAACGCCGTACTGCGCTCTCTGCTGACCAAGGATCAAGTTCCCGCCGTCGCTCCCGATCCCATCTCCCCCACCGCCTTTTTCGCAGAGGTGGCAGAGGCCCAGATGACGGATACCCAGCCCCTTGAGACAGCCGAGACCGAGGACACGGATCCCGAGCAGGTGGATATCTTTGACATGCCCGCTGTAGAGCCTGTTTCTGCTCCCACCGAGGAGCCCGCGCCCGCAGTCGAGCAGGCCGCTCCTGTTGCTCCCGTAGCCGAGGAGCCCCGCCCCCGCAGCCGCGTAGGCGCTATGTTCCAGCAGCTCTCCTTCGGTGACGTCGACTGATCCAAGCCCCGCATCACCGTGCTCCATCTCCGCTACATGGGAGGATGATCATGCCGATTTACCCTCATTCCCTGCCCGAGCTTCTGGCTCCCGCAGGTTCCCCCGAGGCGCTGGAGGCCGCCTTTGCCGCCGGTGCCGACGCGGTATACCTGGGCGGCAGTCGCTTCAACGCCCGCCTGAACGCCCATAACTTTGACACCGCAGAGCTGCGCGAGGCCGTCACTCACGCCCACCGTATGGGTGGGCGTGTCTACTTGACCCTCAACACCCTGGTCTGGGACAGAGAGCTTCCCGATGCCCTGGAGGCCGCCTACGAGGCCGCTACGGCAGGGGTGGATGCCCTCATCATTGCCGACGTGGGTGCCGCCGCCCTTATTCACCGCGCTCTCCCCAACCTTCCCTTGCACGCCAGTACCCAGCTATCGGGGCATAACGCCGCGGTAGGCGAGATTCTGGCGCCTTTTGGCTTTTCCCGATTCGTCATCGCCCGAGAGACATCCCTGCCCGATCTGGCGGCCGCCGTGCGGAACAATCCCCTGGAGGTAGAGGTGTTCATCCACGGCGCCCTCTGCGTCAGCCACTCGGGACAATGCCTGTTCTCCTCGGTAGTAGGTGGACGGAGCGGAAACCGCGGGGAGTGCGCCCAGCCCTGTCGCCTCCCCTACGGGTACGAAGGATGCGCCTCCAAGCCCAAATCCCCCGCCAAGGGCAACCGTCCCTCCCCCCGTTCCGAATCCGAAAACTACC
>JAZRFR010000226.1:0-25065 GCA_045643785.1 Eubacteriales bacterium
GACCCTACGCGCGATCAATTTTTTTCGCCCACTGGCGAAAGAAGTGCGCGCAGTAGGATGATGGATACGTAAGGAAGAAACCGGGGGTTTCTTCCTTACGGGGCGTTCTTTTGGTGCTTTTCTGCCGCCATGGGCAGAAAAGTACATAACCAAACTCCCCAACAAACCCAAATTTGAAATCTTCTCCCCAATTATAATACAAACCCGCCATTTTTGCAAGTATTATCTGAAAATTTACAAATAAACCTTGATATATTTCTAATATTTATAGTATAATAAATGCAGAATTGCTTGAATCCTCCGCGAAACGATATTTTCGCGGCGCAAAAGAAAGGAAATATACACACATGGGACTCATGACAAAACTGTTCGGCTCCTACAGCGACCACCAGGTCAAGAAGCTGGAGAAGATCGCCGCCAAGATCGAGGCGCTGGCCACCACATATAAGAATATGACCGACGACGAGCTCCGGGGTATGACCGAGGTGTTCAAGGCGCGCCTGGCCGCAGGCGAGACCCTGGACGATATCCTCCCCGAGGCCTTTGCCGCCGTCCGCGAGGCCGATGACCGCGTGCTGGGCAAGCGCCCCTTCCACGTCCAGCTCATCGGTGGTATCATCCTGCATCAGGGCCGTATCGCAGAAATGAAGACCGGTGAAGGTAAGACCCTCGTGGCTACCCTCCCCGCCTATCTCAACGCCCTGACCGGTAAGGGCGTCCATATCGTTACCGTCAACGACTATCTGGCCTCCCGTGACGCCGAGGAAATGGGGAAGGTCTACGGCTTCATGGGACTCAAGACGGGTCTGGTCGTCCACGGCCTCACCCCCGCCCAGAAGCAGGCCGCCTACAACGCCGACATCACCTACGGTACCAATAACGAGCATGGCTTCGACTACCTTCGCGATAACATGGGGGTCTACAAGTCCCGCCTGATTCAGCGCGGTCATGCCTTCGCCATCGTGGATGAGGTGGACTCCATCCTCATCGACGAAGCCCGTACCCCTCTGATCATTTCGGGCGAGGGCGATAAGCCCACCGATCTCTACGAGCGCGCCGATAAATTCGTGCGTACCCTGAAAAAGCACGTGGTCAAGGAGATCGACGCCAAGGAGGAGCAGGACGAGATCGACGCCGACTATATTGTGGACGAGAAGGCCAACAGCGCCGTCCTCACCCCCCGCGGTGCCAAGCGCGCCGAGTCCTTCTTCGGTGTGGAGAATTACACCGACATGGAGAACGCTACCCTGGCGCACCACGTCAACCAGGCCATCAAGGCTCACGGATGCATGAAGCTGGACGTGGACTATGTGGTCAACGACGAGGGCGTTATGATCGTAGACGCCTTTACGGGTCGCCTCATGCCCGGCCGCCGCTTCTCCGACGGTCTGCATCAGGCCATCGAGGCCAAGGAAGGCGTGACCGTTCAGAAGGAGAACAGAACCCTCGCCACCATCACCTTCCAGAACTACTTCCGTATGTATAAGAAGCTCTCGGGTATGACGGGTACCGCCATGACCGAGGAAAACGAGTTCCGTGAGATCTATAGCCTTGACGTGGTGGAGGTTCCCACCAATAAGCCCATGATCCGCGACGACCACGACGACTCGGTGTATAAGACCGTGGCGGGGAAGTACCGCGCCGTTGTCAAGCAGGTTCGTGAGTGCTACGATCGCGGCCAGCCTGTCCTGGTGGGTACCGTCTCCATCGATAAGTCCGAGCTTCTCTCGGTCATGCTCAAGAAGGCGGGCATCCCCCACACCGTACTGAACGCCAAGTTCCATGCCCGTGAGGCCGAAATCGTTGCCCAGGCAGGTAAGTCGGGCGCCGTCACCATCTCCACCAACATGGCAGGACGCGGTACCGATATCATGCTGGGCGGTAACCCCGAGTATATGGCTAAGGCTGATCTCCGCGCCATGGGCATCGAGGAAGGTCTGATCGTTCAGGCTACGGGCACCGCGGATACCGACGATGAGTCCATTCTGGGCGTGCGCCGTCAGTACAAGGAGCTTTACGAAAAGCATAAGGCCGAGATCGCGCCCGAGGCCGAAAAGGTCCGTGCCGCAGGCGGTCTGTTCATCCTGGGCACCGAGCGTCACGAATCCCGCCGTATCGACAACCAGCTCCGCGGCCGTTCGGGCCGTCAGGGCGATCCCGGTGAGTCTCGCTTCTTCCTGTCCCTGGAGGACGATCTCATGCGCTTGTTCGGTAACAACGAGCGCATCGTCTCCATCATCGACCGTTTGGGGCTGGACGAGGATACCCCCATCGAGGCAGGTATTCTGTCCAACACCATCGAAACCGCCCAGAAGCGCATCGAGGATAACAACTTCAAGCGCCGTAAGTACGTTCTGTCCTACGACGACGTGATGAACCAGCAGAGAACCATCATTTACAAGCAGCGCCAGTCGGTTCTGGATGACAGCGACCTGTCCGAGACCATGCTCAACATGGTGCGAAGCACCGTGGAGACCGCCGTCCTCAGCCACACCTCCGAGGGGCCTGCTTCCGAGTGGGATTTCGCGGGCCTGCGCGCCGATCTCATGGGCTACCTCTGCACCGACGAGGACTTCAACTACACCGAGGACGAGCTGAAGAAGCTCACCCGTGAGGACGTGCTGACCATGTTGACCGAGCGCGCCGAAGCCCGCATCCACGAGCGCGAGGAGCTCTTTACGCCCGAGCGCTTCCGTGAGGTGGAGAGAGCCATTCTGCTTCAGAACGTAGACCGCGGCTGGATGGATCACATCGACGCCATGGACGAGCTGAAGAACGACATCGGCCTTCAGGCCTATGCTCACCGCGATCCCGTGGTGGAGTACCGTATGGTAGGCGCGGATATGTTCGACGCCATGGTGGCCGAGATCCGCGACAAGACGGTGCGCGCACTGCTGACCGTCATTCCCAAGCCTCAACAGGAGGTCGTTCGCGTGCAGGTGGCCAAGCCCCTCATCGAAGGCTTTGAGGGCGGTGCCAAGCCTGCGGCCAAGAAGGTCGTCCTGACCCCCAAGCGCTCCGCCAAGGTCGGCCGCAACGACCCCTGCCCCTGCGGCTCGGGCAAGAAGTATAAGAACTGTTGCGGCGCCAACCCCGCGGCAGGCAACGGGAATAACTGATAAATCGGAGTTTATCGGGGGCTTTGCCCCCGAACTCCCACCAAAGGGACTTTTCCCAAAGTCCCTTTGGAATCTTCAAAACTTTTGAAAAGTATCAGAGTGCATGATCATCACTTTTTTAAGGTTCTTGAAAAAGTTTTTTCCCCGAGCGTCCTGTCGCTCCCCCAATTTCACTTCCAAGGAGGCCTTGTATGGGCTTTGGTTTGCTCCTTTGTTCCTATTTTCTTTTGTCCTTCATGTCGGTGGCCATCGGTGACTACTGCTTTGCCACCTATATCATCGCCGCTATGGTAGGGATCAAGGCCATCGGAGGGCTCAAGGACTATAACCCCAGATTCTCCTGGCTCTATCCCCTCATGGCCGTTTACGGCCTCCTGTCGGTGTTCTACGCCGCCCGCGTGCTGGACGATCTGTTCCTGTGGAATCTCCCTATCCACGACGGTATTGCTCAAATTCTGGCAGAATGGGTGCGTTTTGCCGCCGAGCTTGGCTTTACCCTCATCGCCCTGTGGTCGTCGGCCGAGCTGGCTACTACCGTGGGACTGGACAGGCACAGAGAGCGGGGCATCCGCAACATGGTCTTTACGGGTATCTGGGGCGTTGCCCAGCTGGTTTTGCTGGTAGTCCCTACCCTGGCAACCGCCGGAAACGGCGCTCTGCAGAAGGTGCTTTTGCTCTACCTTCTGATCATCTACCTGCTCAATAGCTTCTGCTTCTACGGCTGTTTTTCCGCCATCTGCCCCGCAGGCGAGGAGTTCGGTAAGCCCTCCAAGCCCTCCCGCTTCAAGTTCATCAATGACATCAACGCAAAGCTGGATGCCAAGAACGAGCAAGCGCGTCTGGAGTACGAGCGCAACCAACAGCAGGGAAAACAGAAGTATTCCGCCAAGAACAATAACCGCCATCACAAAAAGAAAAAATAAAACTACGGAAAGGACCCGCCCTGCGGGATATGCGCATGGTTTATCCGAATCAACCCGCCCTGCAAAAGAAAAAACTGACCCGCTATCTCGGCCTCGGCTACATACTGGCGGGCGCCTGCTTCCTCTTTGACCCCTATATCGGCATTGTTGACGTTCTCCCCGATTGCATCGGCTACCTGTTCTTCTTCCTTGGCCTGTACCGCTTCGCGGATCTTGACGACAGGCTGGGGGAAGCCTTGAAGGGCGCTCGAAACCTGGCGTTGGTGGGCATCGCCCGCTGGATCGCTATGCTCCTGGCCTTTGGCTTTGTTTCCCCCACCGAACAACCCGTGTTCATGCTCCTGGCGCTGTTTTCCCTGGCCGTGCTGGACTGCATTGCCCTCATTCCCATGTGGAAGCACTTCTGCGGAGGCCTTCTGTACATGGGCTCCCGCTACGATGCGACCGCCATGTTCGACCGTCGAAAGGTCGGCGGTAAGCAGGGAACCTACAACGCGGTGGAGAAGTATACCGCTGTTTCTGTGGTGTTCTTTATCCTGCACGAGGCTCTGGCCGTTTTGCCCGAGCTGACCGTCCTCTCCCACGAAAAGGGCGGCGCCGAGTTGGGACAGGGAACTCATTACTACGATTTCGTCGGTCTGTTCCGCGGTATCGGCATTCTGATTTCGTTGGTTCTCGGCATCATCTGGCTGATCCTGACGACTCGCTTCATCCGCAAGCTCAGGGGGGACAAGCCCTTCTTTGAAAAGCTCACCGAAAAGTATCGCGCCGACGTGCTCACCCTCCACGATATGTGGGCCATGCGCGCCGTCCGCTCCTCCATGATCTGCCTCATTACCGCCGCCGTATTCTCTTTGGACTTTTACCTCGACGGTGTCAATCTCCTCCCCGATATTCTGGCCGCCGTACTGCTCATCCTGTCGGTGTGGTTCATCCGCCCCTATGCAGGGAAGAAGCCGCTTTTGCCCTTGGTCATAGCCGTATTCGGTGCCGTTTCTGCCGTCCCGTGGGTCATGCAGATCCGCAAATACTTCGTCTTGGACGATACGGTTGATATTTTCCGTCAGGACGATACCTACGCACGCTGGCAGACCGTCGTGATGTTGCAGGTTGTCTGCGCCGTCCTGTTTGGCCTGGCTTTCGCCTTGATCCTGCGTCACCTCTATCGCATGGTCAAGCGCTACACGGGATTACGCGCCTTCCGTGAGGGTTCTACCTACGCCGAGGAGCGTACCGAGTCCATTCACAAATTGATCCGCAAAAAGCTGATCGCCGTTATGGTCTGCGCGGGACTCGTCGCCATTTCTACGCTGTTCCAGTGGGGCATCGTGCCTCTCCTGCCCGAGTTGGAGCTCAACCTCTCCGGAACGGATGCCCAGACCCAAAATTATTTGGAAACGGCCGTCACCACCCTATACCAGCTTCTCACCGATAGCTATTGGCTCATTGATTTCATCTTCGGCGGCGCTCTCATCGCCACGACTGTCTCTGCTGCGAGCGAAATCTCCGAGCAGATGGAATACAGCCACATGATGAAGGATTGACATCTCCTGCATAAAGCCCCCTTTCTTTGCCAATACTGATACCGTAGCCCAAAGATATCCCGCGGACTACGGTATATATCCCGCCGCAGGCGGGCAAAGAAAGGAAAGCATACCATGCAGAATCAGAATCAGAATCAGAATCGCAACAACAACCAGAACCAGAACATCAACCAGAACAACAACCAGAACCAGAACAACAACCAGAATCAGAACAAGAATCAGAACCAGAACCAGAATAACAACCAGCAGAAGGCACAGTCCGAGAACCGTTAACCGTTAACCGTTAATCGTTAACCGTTAACCGTCAGTAATTCCGGTCTTTGGGCGGTGTGTCGTTGGACATGCCGCCCTCCTTCTGTCAGGCGCTTCATTCGGATCACAGCTCTGTGAGAAAGGAAGTCATTTGATGGATAAGAACCTCTCCACCCGCTACATAAACGCCAAACGCGCCTTGTTTGACAAGGTCTATTCCTCCCTCAACGACATGCAGAGAAAGGCCGTTTTCACCACCGAAGGGCCTCTGCTCGTGCTGGCCGGCGCCGGTAGCGGCAAAACCACCGTGCTGGTGCGCCGTATCGCGTTCCTCATCCGCTACGGTAACGCGTATTACAACGAGTTCCTGCCCGACGAGCTTACCGAAGCCTACGTGAGCGACCTGGAAAGAGCCGTTCGTCTGTCGGTGGAGGAGATCGAGCAGATCCTGCCCGAATTCATCTACGCCCCCTGTCCTCCTTACCGCGTCCTGGCCATCACCTTTACCAATAAGGCGGCGGGGGAGATCAAGAACCGCCTGATCGCCGAGCTGGGAGACGAAACCCTGGCCAAGGATATCTGGAGCGGTACCTTCCACGCAGTTTGTATGCGCATCCTGCGGACCCATTGCGGGCTCATCGGCTTCGCCCCCGGATTCACCATCTACGACACCGACGATACCAAAAAGTCCATCGTCGGTGTCATGAAGCGCCTGAATATCGACGAAAAGCAGTTCCCGCCCAAGGCGGTCATGACCGCCATCAGCCACGCTAAGGACAAGCTTATGACCGCCGAGGATTTTGAGATCGAAGCGGGCTCCGACTTCCGCTTGTCCCGCATAGCCGCCATCTACCGCGGCTACGAGGAGGAACTGCAGCGCTCGGGGGCTATGGACTTCGACGATATCATCATGCACACCGTCCGCCTCCTGCGGGAGAATCCCGACGTGCTTGCGCACTACCAGCGGAAGTTTAAGTACGTCTGTATCGACGAGTACCAGGACACCAACGTGGCCCAGTTCCAGTTGGCCGCCCTGCTTTCCGGGCAGTATAAGAACCTCATGGTAGTGGGCGACGATGATCAGAGTATTTACAAGTTCCGTGGCGCTACCATTGCCAATATTCTGGGATTTGACCGTGTCTTTGAAGGCACCTCGGTCATCAAGCTGGAGCAGAACTACCGCTCTACGGGCACCATCCTGGAGGCCGCCAACAAGGTCATCAGCCACAACCAAGGCCGAAAAGGGAAGAACCTCTGGACGGCAGGCGGGGAAGGTGAGAAGATCATTCTCCGCAAGTGCGAGGATCAGATGGGAGAATCCCGCTCCATCGTGGACACCATCCGCCGTTTGGTAGAGGATCGTCACTATACATATAAGGATTTCGCCGTCCTCTACCGCACCAACTCCCAGTCTGCGGGCATCGAGCGCGCCCTCCAGCGAAGCACCGTGCCCTACCGTGTGCTGGGCGGTACCCGCTTCAGCGACCGCAAGGAGATCCGCGATGCCGTCGCTTATCTCCAGCTCATTTCCAACCACGCCGACCGCGAAAGATTGCTCCGCATCATCAACGAGCCCAAGCGTAAGATCGGCGATAAGACGCTGGCCGTTGTTTCGGCTATCGCAGAGGAGCAAAATCTCCCAATGTTTGAGGTCATGGACAGAGCCGATCAGTTCGCCGCTCTTGGCCGTGTCGCACCCCTTCTGCAGAATTTTACCGCTATGATCCACCGCCTCACCGAGCTCATGGAGACCCTGCCCCTGCCGGATTTCTTTGATGCGGTCATGGAGCAGTCGGGATATCTCCAAATGCTGAAGGACGGCGGTGAACCCGAGAGAGATCGCGTGGACAACATTGCGGAGCTGAAATCCAACATGGTGGAGTACGTCAAAAACGCTGAGGAGGAGGGCATTCAGCCTACCCTTGTGCATTTTCTGGAGGAATACGCCCTGGTGGCCGACGTGGATAAATACGACACCGAGGCCGATGCCGTGGTGCTCATGACCATTCACAGCGCCAAGGGTCTGGAATTCCCCGTAGTCTTCCTGCCCGGTATGGAGGATGGCATTTTCCCCGGTATGCAGAATATCATGGGCTCCTCCGAGGATATGGAGGAGGAACGCCGCCTCTGTTACGTGGCCATCACCCGCGCCAAAAAGCAGGTCATCATCCTGCATACCCGCACCCGTATCTGGTATGGTCAGACCGTGGCAAACCCCCTGTCCCGCTTCGTAGGCGAGATCCCCGAGGAACTGATGCACAAGGAGGATCTGACTCTGGAGGCCATGAGTATGTCTGCGGGACTCGGCAACCGCCCCGCCCGTGAGCCTGCTCCCTACGAGCGTCCCCGCCGTCAGAAAGCCCCCGTTCACACCGACCGCATCACCGTGGGACAACCCACCCCTGCCGTCACCGCCGAGACCCGTCAAAGCATCAACGCGCTGACCCCCGGTGACCGCGTCAGCCACGCCTCCTTCGGAGAGGGTGAGATCCTCTCCATTAAGCCCATGGGCGCGGACAAGCTGATTGAGGTCATGTTCGATACCGTGGGCACCAAGAAACTGATGGGTACCTACGCGAAACTCAAAAAACTGTAAGCACAAGGGAGAAATCATCATGAAGCAATTGAAACTCGGCATTTTCGGTCTCTGGCGCGGAGGCTCCTTCATCCACATCATCAATTCTCTGGAAAACGCCACCGTTTTCGCCGTCTGCGACAAGGACGAGAGCAAGGTGGCCGAGGCGCTCAAGCTCTGCCCCGATGCCAAGGTCTGCGCCGACTTTGACGAACTCTTGGACAGCGGTATTGACGCTGTCCTGCTCTGCAACTACTTCCATGAGCACGCCGCCTACGCCATCAAAGCCATGAAACGGGGCATCCACGTATTCAGCGAATGCACTTCAGGCGCTACCATGAAGGAATGCGTGGAGCTTTGCGAGTGCGTGGAGGAGACGGGATGCAAGTACATGCTGGCCGAGAACTACCCCTTCAGCGCCGCTCTTTTGGAGGCCAAGCGCCTCGCCGATGCAGGCGATTTCGGCCGTATCCTCTACGCCGAGGGCGAGTATAACCACAGCGGCCCCCGTGAGATGCTGGCAAGCCTCACCCCGGAGAAGTACCATTGGCGCGCATGGCTGCCTCGCTCCTACTACGTCACCCACTCCTTGGGCCCCCTCATGCACATCACAGGGCAGATGCCCGTGCAGGTCAGCGCCTTCGCCGTCCACTCCGACGTGCTGGAGCAGTATGACGATTTCCGCCACAACTACGACGCCTTCGCCATGATGAACTGCATGACCGACGGCGGAGCCCTCTTCCGCTTCACGGGTTGCGCCCACATGGGCTCTCCCAGCGGCTACCGCGTGGTGGGTGAGTACGGCTCGGCCGAGACGGGACGTACCCTGGGCGGTAACCTCAACGTAACCTACCACTCCTGGACGACCCCCGCGGGTAAGCCCACCTCCGATACGTATTCTCCCGCTTGGCCCGCCAACGGCGAGCTGGCCGAAAAGGCCGGTCACGGCGGCGGTGATTTCTGGACTGTCTACAACTTTGTAGAATATATTCTCAACGACGTAGAACCCTACTTTGACGTCTACCGCGGCTGCTGTATGTCCGCCGTGGCCATCCTCGGCTGGCGAAGCTGCCTGGAGAACGGCAAGGTCTACGCCATCCCCGACTTCAAGGATAAAGCACAGCGCGACGCGTGGCGGCACGATGACCTGACTCCGTTCCCCGATGAGAACGGAAACGTTACGCTCCCCTGTGCTGTGCCTCACACAAAATAACCTTCATAGAAAAAGGTGGTTCTCATAACGAGAGCCACCTTTGCTTTTATGTGCGCTTGTGTACGTCATGGATGCCCACCGTCACACGGTGAGGAATAGGCTTCCATTCCACCTTGGTGAACAGCGCAATCACCATAGCCAAACGCCCGATGACATCGAAAAGAGGGAAAGTCAGGCAGAACCAAAGCTTTTTGTACCATGGGATATATCCGATGTGCTTCCGTTCCATGAAAAAAATATAAGCCGCAACAAGAACCGCTTTGCCAAGAGAGAGAAGAAGATTGTACAGAAGCCCGCCCGTGAGCACGACCGCCGCCGTCAGCGCCTCCTCCTCGGGAAGCAGGGTGATGAGGGTCAAAAGGTAAATGACCCAACGGAAAAATACGGTACAGATCCCTCGGGGGAGGATGATGGAAAACATATCAAAGCAAATAGCGCTCCTCATTCGCCCGATATAGCGGAATATGCCGATGAAAAGCTTTCCGCCCGATTCGCCAAAGGCCTGCAGGTGGCCCTTTGCCCATCGGATCCTCTGCCGCATGGCAATGCGAATATCCACAGGCTGTTCGTCGTAGAATTCTGCCTCGTGATTGTAGGAGATACGGTAGCCCCCCACCGCCGCATCGGCAGACAGAGCTCTGTCCTCGGTGAGGGAGGTATAATGCCAGCCGTTTTGTATGATCTCGGACGCAAAGAGGAAACCCGTGCCCTGAATGCGGGTGGCAAGCTTCAATACCGACCGGGCGCGATGCTCGGTGCGGATGGTGCGCAT
Source organism: Eubacteriales bacterium (assembly GCA_045643785.1). Taxonomy (GTDB): domain Bacteria; phylum Bacillota; class Clostridia; order Oscillospirales; family CAG-272; genus CAMEON01. The sequence goes on from JAZRFR010000226.1 coordinate 10,399, forward strand.
CCAATGGATCCCGTAGGAGGCGGAGATCCAGTTATCCCCAAAGTTCTTGGTGTTGCGGTAGGAGGTAATGATCTTCTCCCCTGCATCAAAGGCCTCGTTCATACGGGATATGTAGTCCTCTTTCAGGAGGTTGTCCGCATCAAACAGGAAATATCCCTCAAAGGCATCCACACCGTAGTCCTCGGAGATGCGCTCGACCAGATATTGCAGGGCATATCCCTTTGTGCGATGGTCGGGATCTGTACGCTCGTAACAGATCGCCCCCCCGGCCCGTGCCACGGCGGCAGTCTGATCGGTACAGTTGTCAGCCACGACGAATACCGTCACCAGCTCGGATGGGTAATCCTGGGCTCGAATACTCTCAATGAGGTGGCTGATGACCCCCTCCTCGTTTCGGGCAGCCACCAGGACAGCGTATTTGTGCTGTGTTTTTGCCTTGGGAAACTTTCGCGTGGTGAAAAAGCCGATCACGGCAAGCAGAGCGCGGTGGAGAAAGAAGAATCCCACCGTTTTTTGCAACACCTTGAGGGCTAGGATGATCGCATTTACTATGAGCATAAGCGTCTCCGTGTATCAGATGAGGGGTAGGGATCCTCTGCGCCGCATGAATCCTTACCCCTTGTTTTATTTTACCACTCCAGCTTGATCTCCTCACGAGCCTCGGAGGAGTCGTAGATGGCCTGCATCATGCGAGCGGTGATGATGACCTTGTCGATGTGGGAGGGAAGCTTCTCCCCGGTGCGGATGCAACGGATAAAGCTGTCGATCTCATTTTGGAACATGTTGACGCTTTCGTACTGAGGGGTATCCTGCCAAAGCTTGCCGTCCTTAGTGCCCCAGATGGTGAAGTTGCCGCCATAGGTCAGACGGATACCCGCCTTGTCACCCAGGAAGTCGATGTAGGTGTCACCAATGCCGATATTCTGAGCCCACGCGCCATTGAGGGTAATGGTGGGGCCTCCCTCGGTGCGGACGAAGCCGGTCACACTGTCGTCCACGTCGTAGGTGCCGTTGAGATCCTTGGTGATCTCGGACCACATGCTCTCATACACGTAGTTGGGCATATCCACACCCAGCTTGCAGTAGGCCTGTCCCGAAACAGTCACGGGCTTGGGGTCACCGGTGCAGTACATAACGATGTCCAGGTAGTGAACGCCCCAGTCGATAAGAGCGCCGCCACCGGCGATCTCCTTGGTGGTGAAGGCGCCGCCCAGGCCGGGGATGGATCTGTGAGCGCGGAAGGAGACATATACGTGATAGACCTCGCCCAGCGCACCCGCCTGAATCAGCTCGCGGATCTTGTTGACTGCGGTGTTGAAGCGGTTGACTACGCCAATGTTGAGTACTTTGCCGGTTTCATGCTGAACTTCCTGCATTGTTTTCGCCTCAGCATAGGTACGGGCGGCAGGCTTTTCGCAGAGAACGTGCTTACCGGCGCGGAGGGCGTCAATGGTGATGGTGGTATGAGCCTTGTTGGGGGTGCAGACAGACACGGCCTCCACCTCGGGATCGTTCAGCGCGTCGTGGTAGTCCACGATGGCCGTACCGCATCCGTACTGCTTGACGGCGGCTTCGGCGCGCTCGGGAATGATATCGCAGAAATACTTGATCTCTACGTCGGAATTGTTCATGTAAGAGGGAATGTGCGCGGCGTTGGCAATAGTACCGCAGCCGATAACGGCTACCTTGATCTTGTCCATGTGTGTCTCCAGTTCGTTTTCGGAATTTCCCGTGATGGGATGTACTTGCATTATACACGATTGTTCATCAAATGTCAAGATTTTTCAGGTGTTTTACGAAAATTCGCGAAAAATCGGCAAAAGGTCTTGAAATTTTTAGAATAATGTGATACAATATATCTACCGATCAATATAATTTTGGAGGCAAAACCATGGACGAATCGAATAAAAACACTTTGAGACTCAAGAATCAGCTTTGCTTTCCCATGTATGCGGCATCTCGCGAAGTCATAAAGCTCTATAAGCCCTACCTCGACGAACTGGATCTGACTTATACGCAGTATATCGCCATGATGCTTTTGTGGGAGCATAAAATGCTGACCGTAAAGGAAATGGGTGAATTCCTGTTTCTGGATTCCGGAACCCTTACGCCTCTGCTGAAGAAATTGGAAGCCAAGGGCTACATCAATCGCGCACGCTCCACCAAGGACGAGAGAAATCTGAACGTGAGCATCACCAAGGACGGGGAAGAACTGGAGGCCAAAGCCGCCTACATTGCTCGCGAAATGGGGAAGTTCAATCCTCTGTCTTTGGAAGAGACCGTAATGATGTACCGTCTGCTGTACAAAATGCTGGGTCAGGAAGATCATCCTCTCCCCGACTGGGCATTCAACGCATAAGATTACAAACAAAGAACTCCCGAACCGTAAACGATTCGGGAGTTCTTTCAGTTAAGGTTTGGCGTATGTGTTGTAAATGGTCAGATAATCGGAAATGCATTCTCCGTAGCTACCACTCTTGGCGGTCACGCAGACGTAGCCGTGTCCGTCAGCCGCTTCAGCATAGGTCACAAGGCAGTAACGGCTCTCGTCGGTAAAGCCGGTTTTGCCTGCCGCTACGGTCACGGAGGTGGGCTGATTGGGGCTGATCTTGTCGAATTGGGTTACGATAAGGTTGTGGTAGAGGTTGTAGTTGAAGGTCTTGCCATCAGCGCCGACGCAGGGGGCGATGTAGGACTGGGTCTTGAGGATCTTGCGGCAAAGATTCATATTCATGGCATAGGCCATGATGGAAGCGATCTCGCGGCTGGTGGTCTTGTGGTTCTCGTGGAACAGACCCGTGGGATTCATGAAATGGGTATTGGAAAGACCCATCTTCTCGGCCTTCTGGTTCATAAGCTCCACGAAGTCCTCCTCACTGCCGGCTATGTATCGGGCAAGCTCGCAGGCGGCAATGCCGTCGGATTTCAGCATCAGGGCGTAGAGCATGGCCTCCACCGTCATCTTTTCTCCGGGCTCCATGCCGATACCGGAGGAGCCTTGGCGCTTCATTTCGTCGTAGACCGCCTGGCTGACCGTGATGGTATCCTGAAGGGAATCTTCTTTGGGTAGATTCTCAACGACCACGATCAAGGTCATGACCTTGGTCATGGAAGCAGGGTAGATCACCTCGTCTGCCTTGCGGGAGGCGATGATCTCACCCGTAGAAAGATCGGCCAGCGCCGCATAGGAGGATTTGATGGACTCAGAGGGGATGATGGCGACGTCATCTGCCCAGGGAAGCAGAGCCGTACCGCTTGCTCCGTCAGCAAAGGGACGGTCGCCGTCGAGATTGGCCACGCCACCGCCGCTACCATGGGAGGAATGGCGGGAAAAATCGAAATCAAAATCAAAGTCAAAGAACACGTCACCTGCGCTGATGAACAGAACCGTGGTCGTGATCACCGTAACGAGAAGAATGGAAATCAGGACGAGAAAATACTTGGTAAGAGACGGATTCAGGGTGTAGTCGTGTTTTTTCAGAGTCCAGCGCGCCAGAATGTCGGCTACGGACGAAGGGGCGCGTACCGCAGGCTTGCCTGTAGGACGGGGTGCGGTGGCGGCAGAGGACTCATTGGGTTTATTCGAATCGGTATTCATAGACACCTCCGTAATACGATGTCAGTGAGTGGGCTGACAGTTGATTGAGCGGTATTGGAAAAAGTTGGGTTGCTATAAGAAAAGTCCGCTCCGGACAGGAACGGACTTTTTCTTACCGCAATGGGATCTCCGTCGAATACGACGGCGGATTCAGGCGGTCAGGAATCCACGTTCTCAGGCCGCGACGAGGCAATACAGGACCAGAACAACGACAAAGAATGCAACGCACATAGCGACGGTGATCTTGCCGAGAATCTTGTCCCAATGACCGGCCTTGCCCTGGGAGAGGAAGGTGTCGGCGCCGCCGGCGATTGCACCGGAGAGACGCTTATCCTTGCCGGGCTGCATCAGTACGGCAACGATCAGACCCAGAGAAAGCAGGGCCAGGACGATACCGAGAATGAGTTCTGCAATAGGCATTTTAATCTATCCTCCAAAATTTGTTTGTACGGCGGGCGTACTTGTACGGCGAACGTACTCGCACGACAGGCGTACGCATACTCTTACCGAGATATTATAGCACATTCGAGCCGAAAATGCAATAGGTATTTGAAAATTTGTCAAAATATTTTTTTAGTCGGGCTTGGCAGACAGGACGATGTCGACGGGAATGAAGTTTCCGTCCCGATAGACCGTCAAAGTAATGGTATCACCCACGTACAGCTCGTCGAGAATGGCCATCAAATGATCCATGGATTCCAGCTCTTCGCCTTCCGCAGCGGTGACGATATCACCGATCTTCATCTTGGCGGCGGCATCCATGCCCTCGGCAAGGCTCATGATGTAAATACCCGATACGGGGGGATGGATCAGATCGGACAGATTGTGGTCGCCCAGCTCCTCCTCGGGGATCAGCAGTACGGAATCTTCATCGGGGAGATAGTAGGCTCCGCCTTCCATGAATACACCCGTAATGCCCAGCATGGGGCGTTTGTGGTGCAGGGAAGAATTGATGCTGTCTGCGTTGCCGTATTGCTTGATCGCATCCAGGATCTCCACGGCGCCGTCGGAAGGAATGGCGAATCCGATGCCCTCGTAGCCGTCCGACAGCTTCATGGATACGATGCCTACGACCTCGCCGTCGGTGTTGATTAGAGGACCGCCCGAGTTACCGGGGTTGACGTTGGAATCCATCTGCAGAAGACGGAGCTTCTTTTGCAGGGTTCCGTCGGTGTCATCGTAGATCTTGACCTCGCGGTCCACGTAGGAAATGATGCCTCGGGTCGTGGTCCAACCGAAATCGGGGCCCGCAGGGGTACCGATGGCGTAGACGGTCTGCCCCACGTAGCAATTCTCGGAATAGCCAAAGGTGGCGGCGGGGAGATTCTGTCCGTTTACCTTGATCACACCCAGATCGTCCATTTCGGAAGAACCGACCAGCTCGGCCTGCATGACCGTTCCGTCGTAGAAGGTTACCTTGATCTTGGTGGCGCCCTCGATTACGTGATGATTGGTGGCGATGTAGCCGTCGGACGTCATGATGATGCCCGTACCCGTTCCGCCGCCATTTTCGGTCTTGACTTCGATCACCACGACCGAGCGCTTGGCTTTTTCCACACCGACGACGGCTTCGGCATCATCGGCGGGATTGTTGATTCCGGGACGGATGATATCGCCGCCAATGGACGTTCCGTTGCCGCCTACAAGCAGGACGGCGAGAAGAAGACCGAAGCTGACGAGGAACACCCCCGTCATGACCAGAGCGTAAATGAGAATGCCGTTTCGGTTACCGGCTCGTGTTGCCTTTCTGTCGTGAGCGGCCTGGTCGGCGTACGTCCAGCGGTAAAGCGTCTCGGTGACGGGCTCAGCGGCGGGCTCAGCGGCGGGCTCAGAGACGGGCTCAGCGATGGGCTCTGCGGCGGGGGATGCCGTTTCGGCCGATGCTGTATTTTCCGTGACAGGCGTGTCACCCAACGGAGAAGTCTGCGCCGCAGGTTCAGCCGAGGACTGCTCCGCGGGAGTGAACTCCTCGGGGGTGGGATCTATGCGTTCTTGTTCGTTCATGAATTTCCTCCTTGAGGGTGGGCGGAACGTCCCTTCGGGGAAGGGGGCTCTGTTCGCGCCAGAGTGAAAGCAAATTCGCAGTTGCGGCCGTATTCGCTGGATACCGCAATGGTCTCTCCGTGGGCGTCAATGATGGTCTTGGAAATGAACATACCGAGACCCACGCCGCTCTTATCCAGACTGCGGCTCTTGTCGCTTTTGTAGAAACGCTCAAATACGAAGGGAAGATCCTCAGCGGGGATCCCTTGTCCTTCATTGTATACCTTGACAACGGCCTTGCGCTTGCGGCTTCCTTCGGCGCTTGACCAGGTAAAGCTCATTTTCAGCTTGCCCTGCTTCGAGGCAAACTTCACGGCGTTGTCGCAAATGTTGTACAGGATCTGATGGATGGCATCCCGATCCGCCAGCACGAACATACGCTCCTCGTCGCAGAAAAATTCCACGTCCAGTCCCTTGTCGTCGATCTTTTTCTCAAAGGAGATCAGGATCTGACGGCCCATTTCGCAGACGTCAAAGGGCTTCATATCGAACTTGCGGTCTCCTGCCTGGAGGCGGGACACGTCCAGAAGCGCCGTTACCAGGCGGGACAGACGGCGTACCTCGTCGGAAACCACCTTGAGGTAATGCTCGGTCTGCTCGGGGGGGATAACTCCGTCCAGAATGCCGTCAATGAAGCCGGCAATGGTGGTCATGGGGGTTCGCAGATCGTGGGATACGTTGGCTACGAAGGAGTTGCGCATCTGCTCCAGATTCTCCAATGCCTGGGACATCTGGTTGAAGGCAATAGCCAGCTCGGCTACCTCGTCTTTCCCGTGGACGGGAACGCGAACGTCGAACTGTCCCACCGCCATCTTTTTGGCGGCTCGGCTCATATCCCGCAGAGGCGCGATCACGCGCTCGGTGATGAAGTAAATGGCAATGAGGGCGGCCAGCATGATCCACAACGCCGCGATGATCATGGATCGCAGGGTGGTGCTGACGGTATTTCCCGAGGTCTCGGCGGCCGATGTGACCACGACGTAGCCCAGATGAGTCTGCTGTTCCGAACGGATTGAAACGGCGTAAGCGCATTTTTGGCGGTTAACGGTTTGTGTGTCACCATCCAGAAATACGCCGTCGCGGGTCTCGATCTCGGAGTCCGTTGAAAATGCCCGCAACGCGTATGCGCTCCCCTTGGAGGTCTCGGCCTCGGCTTCTCCGGAGAGAGCGGCCAACTCGGAGGGAGTCAGCAGGGGCGTGCCTGCATCGGGGGCAGCATCCTGCAGATTCCCCGTACAGAAAATAAAGCCACCGCTTGCATCGGTGACGTAGACGGTCATATCACGGTGGTTGGTCATGGCGGCGGCAAGAATACGCAGAACAGCGGGACTTACGCCGCCGTCGAGGGCATCCGCGCGGATGAAGTCACCGAAGTCCGCGGCGCCGCTCTGCCCATACATCTCGGAAAGATGGAGGGCGCAGGAATCGGCCACGCCCGCAATGCTGTTCATTTCCGCCTGTAGGGAATCCTGGCTGACAACGCTGTTGACAATGAACAGCAGAAGCAGGAAGCTGATGACAAGCAGGGTCATGAACGTGATGACATACTTGGCAAATACGCTCTTAAACATAGAAAATACTCCCCCTCGGAGAGAAGAAGCTCTCTCCGAGGGTTATCTTGCAGTATGTGTGTCGTGATGGAAGGCGGAAAGGGAAGGATCAGTTCAGCAGTTCAAACTTATAACCGACACCCCAAACGGTCTTGAGGGTCCACTTGTCGGATACACCCTCCAGTTTCTCTCGCAGACGCTTCACGTGAACGTCAACGGTACGGGAATCGCCTAAGTAATCGAAGCCCCAGACCTTATCGAGCAGGGCATCACGGGTGAATACGCGGTTGTAGTTGGAGGCCAGGAAGTAGAGCAGCTCCAGCTCCTTGGGGGGAATGTCAATGGAACGGCCCTTGAGCTTGAGCTCGTACTTCAGCTTGCTGATCTCAATGTTATCGAAGCGGATGACTTCGTCATCGCTCTGGCTGGTGTGCGCCTGGTAGCGGCGAAGCACGGCCTTCACACGGGCGGAAAGCTCCTTGGGATCAAAGGGCTTGACCACAAAATCGTCAGCGCCCAGCTCGAGACCCAGAACCTTATCGAACACCTCACCCTTGGCGGTGACCATGATGATGGGCTTGGAGGAGATCTCGCGGATCTCACGGCAGACCTGCCAGCCGTCCTTCTTGGGGAGCATGATGTCCAGAAGCACCAAATCGGGCTCGTACATCTTGAAATAGCTGATGCCTTCGGCGCCGTCGGTCACGGTCTTGACCTCGTAGCCTTCGCTTTCAAAATACATTTTCAATAGTTCATTGATATTGGGATCGTCATCGACAACGAGAATTTTCGTGTCCATCATAGACTTGATTTCCTCCTGATTTTTCACGTATCGTTGGGGGATACGCTTCTATCCTATAATAAGTGTCGGAAAACTGTGTGAAAGCATACTGAATTTTTGTCGAATTTTGGATTTTTTCATCCAACACACAGAACTCCGTTCATAATTATAACATACAATACCGAAATTGTAAAGAGTTTTTGGCAAAAAAGTTTCCAAATTTCTTATTTTGTTGAACATTTCGTAAACAAATGGTGATTTGCGAGAGTGATTAAGCGGATAATGCGTTTTTATTTGTCGGAATCAAAAGTCCCAAAACACAGGCGAGTCCCAAAATTACCGTTACCGCCAGCCCCGCCTCCAAGCCGAAAGCGCCTCCGTTTACAAGCTCCGCCCACGTGCCCGTTTCGGGTACGGATACCAACGGGGAAGGAGAGCCCTTGATCCCGCTGACGGGAATACCGAAGAAATTGCCCTGGGCGAAGTTCCACATACTGTGCAGAGCGCTCACCATCCAGATGCTCCCGCGCCGCAGAGTCAGTATCGAAGCGAACAGACCGAACAGGAAGATGTTGATGAGGGCAATCACCGTAACCCCGGGATTCCCCGCGTGGAGCAGGGAAAAGAGCAGTGCGTTGGTGAGGACGCAGGCCCACAGCGGCAACCCGCGGGACAGGGATACCATCAGATAGGATCGGCAGAGCAGCTCTTCGGACATACCCTGAATGAGGAATGCAACGAAAAACAGAGCCAACATACCGAGGGAAGGAGGCGTGGCGGCTACGTTGACTTGCAACGTCCCACAGAGAACGCAAAGTAGCACCGCCCCGCCGAACAGAATAAAGCCGCCCAAAAGACCGATCCCGTACTCCGCGAGAGCGCCCTTGCGGGTAAATCCAAGGCTGCCGAGGGTGCGCCGCTCTGCCAATAGACAGTACAGCAGGACAACGGCCACGGTGGATAGCGTGGCAAAGAGCTGGAAAAGGAGACGGACGGGGAAGGAACTTTCGGGGAACAGCCATGTCGCGCCGTTGTAGAACAGGTCGCGGCCAAGCTGGGACAGGAGCATGACGGGAATAAATAATAAAAGAACCACCGCCGGGTGCCTCGTCAAGCGCTCTTTCGGGGTGGGGATCAGCATATTCGTTTTTTCAAACGCAGGAAGTTTCATGGACGCCTCCTTACAGTCTGCGGCTCACGCGAGCCGACTACCTTTTCATTATACCACAGAATACACCTTTTTGCAAGAGAATCCGTGAAAATTTTTCGGATCTTCACAGAGGAATTTTTGCTCCAAAACTGTGCAATATTTACGAAAATGCATAAACCGACAAGAAAACATCTTTACAAAATCACGATAATGTGGTATACTATAAATGACCAAAGAGGGGAACCACCAAGCCCCTCCGAGGCCAGAAACGCATAAGGAGGATACACCATGAAGATCACGATCGTAGGAAGAAAGCTGAATGTTTACGAGGACACCCGTGAGCTGATCGTCAAGAAGCTGGCCAAGCTGGATAAGTATTTCAAAGCTACCGGCGACCCTGAGGCCACGGTCACACTCAGCCGTAAGCGAAACATCTCAAGCTTGGAAGTGACCATCAATGCGGGCGGCACCTTGTTCCGCAGTGAGGTCGAAGCCGATGACTTCCGTATCGCCCTGGATCAGACGGTGGATCACATCGAGGGTCAGATCCGTAAGAACAAGACAAAGCTGGCCAAGCGTCTTCGGGAGAACGTCATGGATATGACGGTCATCCCCGATCCCGTGGAGGAGATTCCCGACGACGAGCCCATCATCCGCGTCAAGCAGTTTGAATTCAAGCCCATGACCGCTGAGGAGGCCATCATGCAGATGAACCTTCTGGGGCACAGCTTCTACGTCTACAAGGACATTACCACGGGAGACACCTGTGTGGTCTACACCCGTAAGGACGGCGCATACGGCCTCATTGAGCCCATGAAATAAATGATTTTCCGTCATGGGGCGGCTCTAAGGAGCCGCCCTTGTTGTTAGGAGCGATAGTATTGAGAAAGTTAAATTGGGGTTTACCAGGGGGCGTTGCCCCCTGGACCCCCACCAAAGAACTTTTTGAAAAAAGTTCTTTGGAATCTCAAAAACTTTCAAAAAGGGTTATTAAATCATGCTTTTTTGAAAGTTGTTGAAAAGGGGTCCGGGGAAAACTTCGCAATGTTTGCTGAAAGCAAACTTGCACCGAGCAAAGCGAGGAGGCTTTCAAGAAATTTTTCCCCGGGCGCGCTCTCGCTCCTCTATAACCCTCAATTTCCTCCTCCAAAATTTTTGAAAATATTTTCCCTCTCCGTATTGACAAATCCCCTGCGGTGTGCTATACTACAAGTGTACTACCTCGAATAGTGCGGTTGGGGCGGTTGGTTTGAGACACCGCCCGCCGAGAAAGGAGTCCTATGCTGCTGATCGACAAATTATCCGGAAAACCCGTTTACGAGCAGATCGTAGATGGAATCGAAAAGAATATCCTCATGGGCATTTATCAGCCCGGCAGTGTACTGCCCTCCCTGCGGGAGCTGTCGGTGACCCTGGGGATCAACCCCAATACCATTCAGAAATCCTACGCCGAGCTGATCCGCCGCGGCGTCATCATCCCATCCCCCGGAAGCGGCACCTATGTCGCCCCCGATGCCCCTGCCCGTATCCGTGAGGCCGCCGAGGGAAAAATCAATCAACTGGAGGAAATGGTTGCCGAGCTGGCTTTGGCCGGTATTCCCAAGGAGGAAGTCCTGGCCGCCGTTTCCGCCGTATACGCCCGCGCAGGGAAGGATCGCTCCAACCCTGCCCCTATTCTCACCAAAGGAGGAGAGTCGTTATGATCCAAGCCCAACACGTAACCAAAACCTTCTGCTCGGCCAGTCAGCCCGATGCCCATATCGCCCTGAATGACCTGTCCTGCACCATCCCCGGAAGCTGTATCTACGGCCTCGTCGGCTCCAACGGCGCGGGTAAATCCACTTTTCTGCGCTTGCTTTCGGGTGTGTACCGTCCCGACAGCGGCAGTATCGAAATCGACGGTCTCCCCGTATGGGAGAATCCCGAGGCGAAGAACAAGATATTCTATGTCCCCGACGATCTCTACTTCCTGCCCCAGACCAATATGAATAAGATGGCTCATTACTACAAAGCCCTCTATTCCAAGTTCAACCGCGAACGCTTCGATAACCTGACCCAGACCTTTGGCCTGAATCCCAACGCCAATCTCAATACCTTCTCCAAGGGTATGCGCCGTCAGGCCGCCACCATTCTGGCTCTCTCCACCATGCCCGATTACCTGTTCTTCGACGAGACCTTCGACGGCCTTGACCCCGTCATGCGCCGCCTGGTCAAGCAGGTCATCTACAACGATGTGCTGGATCGTGGCACCACCACCATCATTACCTCCCACTCTCTCCGTGAGCTGGAGGACACTTGCGACCAGTTGGCTCTGCTCCATCAAGGCGGTATCGTCTTTGAATCGGACATCCAGAACCTCAAGACTGCCCTGTTCAAGGTGCAGACCGCCTTCAATACCCCCTTCACAAGACAGACCTTTGAGGCGGCGGGTATCAATATCGTGTCCTATACCCAGATGGCCAGCGTGGCTACCTTCATCGTCCGCGGGGAACGCGCCGCCACCGAGGAAAAGCTCCGTGGCATGAACCCCCTGCTGCTGGATATGCTCCCTTTGAATCTGGAGGAAGTATTCATCTACGAGATGGAGGCGCTGGGTTACGCCTTCAAGGATATTCTGATGTAAGGAGGTGCTGTCATGAACGTCAATCGAAACAATATCTCAACCCATTTGTTCAACCCCCGCCTGTTCCTCGAAGCCCTCAAGCGCCTTCGGGTTATCGGCCTGGTCACCGCCATCCTGTCCGTGACGATCTCGGCTTTGGTGCCCATTGTGTCGTGGATGTTGCGCGCTCCCAAGTTTGCATCGTTCACCATAGACACCCGTCTTCTTTGTTTCCCGGTAATTTTTGTGGTATTCATGGCGCCCCTGTTCTTTTCCACCCTGTTCTCCTTCCTGCAAAAGAGAAAGGAATCCGACTTCTTCCACGCCATCCCCTACACCCGTACCTGCGTGTACGTCAGCTTCACCGCTGCCGCTCTGGCCTTTATATTCGCCATCCAGGCAGCCTGTGGCCTTGTGGCGGGCATTATCTGGAGCATGATGCCCAACCTGACCTTTGATCTGGGAGGCATGATCGCCTACGTATTCATCTGTATGCTGGCCGCCGCCATGCTGTCCTCCTTCATGATGCTGGCGCTGACGGTTTCGGGTACGAATAACTCCTGCACGCTCCTGTACGTTCTCTTCGCAGGCTTTGTGCGGGTGGTGTGCGGCATCTTCCTGGGCTGTGTGAGCAGCATTGATCTGATTCCCACCGAGACCATGGGCTTCTTCCTGCCCACTTGGTTTTTGCCCATCTCGGTCGTCTACTATTTCGGTGCGATCGAGGAAGCATCCGCCATCATCTACAGCTTTTCCAATATCCTCTACTCTTTCGCCGTCACCATCGGCGTGTACGCCCTGGCAGGCTTCTTCTACTGCAAGCGTAAGTCCGAAATGGCGGGCAACCCCGCCCCCGGTGTCCGTACCCAGGCGCTGTTCCGCATTCTGTTCACCCTGCCTCTGGCGCTGGTGATTCCTCTGTGCCTGATTACGGGTAGTGACGAATCCACTCTGCTTTTGGTTCTGACGGTAATCACCCTGCTCGTCTACTTCCTCTATGAGCTCATCACCACGAAACGCCCGAGGAATATGCTCCGCGCCATCCCCGGTCTGGCCTTCGTCGCGGGCGCCTGCATCCTGTTCTCCCTGCTGTTCCACGGCTACCGCACCGTTGTGCTCTACGAGAAGATTGACACCGAGGATATCAAGAGCGTATCCGTTGATGCCGATCTTTTCGGCAACACCTACCAGGGGCGCCTCATGGATACCTACCATATCGACGATGAGGAGATCCGCGCGATCATCGCAGATCAGCTGACCGACTCCCAGGAGCGGGAACGCTGGAACGAGAGGGGAAGCAACTACTGGGAACGTAGTACCGTGACCATCCGCCTGAAGGGTGGCCGAACCATCCAAAGGAATATCATATTGGACGAAAAGCAACTGTTAGGCATCATTGAGACCGTCCGCGAGGAGGAGGGTGTACGGGAACTGCTCTACAAGCTCCCCGCCGATAAGGAAATCGCAAACGGCGAGATATGTTTCTATTTTGACACAACTACCGATTTCCATTACTTGCAGGACGAGGATGAGATCGCGCAGATCATGGGTGTCTTCCGCGAGGAATTCAGTACTCTGACCGATGAGCAGAAGGATCGTGTGATGAAATCCACCTTCCTGACAAGGGGAACTTATCAGCTGGACGGTGACATACATCTGAGGCTGAACGGAAATGTCGAAAACCGGCATTACCGCAGCATTTACATCATCACCGAGGATATGCCTCTCACCCGCCGCCAGCTCTTAATCTACGGCAGCCTGTCCGAGGAGAACTGGTTCAGCGATGAAAACGCCGATATGAACGGAATCGCATCCACGCTCCTGCAAAAGCTGGACGGTAATCTCGAAAATAATTCCTATGAGAAGCTTTCGGTCAGCATTGGCGGCTTTTCCGCTCTCGGCACCGGATCGTCTGATAAAAAAATACAATTGCAAATGAAAGGAACCGTTGATGACGACACCCTGCAGGAGATGGTCGCCCTGCTCGCAGAGCGGAATCTGATCAAAACCGCCGACGATAAAGAAGATTTTTATGAAACCCTTTCAATCACCGAGAACACCTACTACGTTCACCTGAGCATAGACGGAGAAAGCAGCAAGAACCGCTACCTCTCCGTGACCGTCAGTGGCCTCTACGAGCTGACAGCCGAGGATTGGTTGATCCTGGGAATACTTTTTGAAAAGGGTAGATAAGATCTATGAGTAAGGAGGCTTTCCTATGAAACGAATCCTGATTCTGTGCCTGGCGCTCACCATACTGTGCCTTGCATCTTGTCAGAACCAATCCGAATACGTGCCCTCGGGGGATTTTTACGTGAAAACATCTCCGTCGCAAGGGGACGGCGGCGCTTCCGACGTCATCAGCCTGGAAGCCACGTACAAATCCTATGCGGGGGACGGCGATATCACCGTGCCCATGAAGGTGGGATTCGGCCACGTGCCGTCAAACTACGATCCCCCCGCAGACGCGAAAGATACCTTCTACGTCGTGTATCGGGTGGTCGAAGCACCCCGGCAAGCCGAGAAGGAGGCCGCGTGGGAAAAGAAGGTCGAGTATGCCGAATCGTGGTATCTTTCCAAGTATAATTCCACCGAGCAAGTGAACCGCTCGTTTTTGCTCTTCCCGCACTACGGCGAATTCTACCCGCAGCATTTTGAAACCGTTGATCTCGTTTTTCCCGCAACCGTAGAGAAAGGCTATTTCGAAGTGAGCCTGTTTTACGTGAGCGAAACGGGTGACGCGTGGCAGTTTTGCGGCTTGAAGTTCTACTTTGAACGGGTAGACGGAGTCCTCACGCTGGATCCCCGTAACGAGTAAAATGACGCAAATCCAAAACCTCCATCGCCGTTTGAGACGATGGAGGTTTTGTCAAATTGGAGTTTATGGGGGAGCGAGTGGGGGGGACTTCTTGAAAGAAGTTCCCCCCCGCCCCCTTTCACGCA
>JAZRFR010000227.1:0-3218 GCA_045643785.1 Eubacteriales bacterium
AGAACATTCGTCTGGGTGACATCCACAAGGAAGCCTCCGACGGGGACGTCCGCAAGGCCGCCGAAAAGGCCGACGCCACGGATTACATCTCCCATCTGCCCGGCGGCTTCGACACCCCCCTCATGCGTATTTTCGAGGAGGAAGGCATCGAGTTGTCCATCGGTCAGTGGCAGAAGCTGGCCATTGCCCGCGCCTTCTACAGCGACTCCGACGTGCTGATTCTGGACGAGCCCACCGCCTCCCTGGACCCCATGGCCGAGCAGGAGATCTTCAACCAGTTCGACCGCCTCCGCGCCGATAAGACCACCATCTTCGTCTCCCACCGCCTCTCCTCGGCCACCGTGGCCTCCAAGATTGCGGTACTGGAGTACGGCAAGCTCATTGAGGAGGGCGACCATCGCCAGCTTATGGCCAAGCGCGGCCGCTACTACGAGCTGTTCTCCACCCAGGCCAAGCGCTACGTCACCGAGGGCGAGGCCGTGCTGGAGGAGGTTCCCGAGCATATCCGCCCCGGGCGTCACGGCATGCCTCCCCATGGAATGCCGCCTCATGAGAGGCCGCCTCATGAGAGGCAGCCCATGGGAGCGGGCAGACGCCGTGAGGAATAAACTGTTACTAAACAAAACAACATAGAACTACATCCTAAAGGAGACCCCTACCATGTCTATCAAAGTCGTCAAGTTCGGCGGCAGCTCTCTGGCCGACGCCGAGCACTTCCGCCAGGTAGCCGCCATCATCAAGGCCGATCCCGACCGCCGCTACGTCGTTCCCTCTGCTCCCGGTAAGCGGGACAAGAGCGATACCAAGGTTACGGATATGCTGTACCGCTGCTACGACCTCATCAAGTCCCGTTCCTCCGCCGAGTCCATCGACGCCTGCTACAACGAGATCCGCGCCCGCTACACGAGCATCATTGCCGAGCTGGGTTTGGACTTCGACATCAGCGGCGAGCTGGACTACGTCAAGAATGCCATGCTCCACGCCGCAGGCCGCGGTTACGCCGCCTCCCGCGGTGAGTACCTCAACGGTCTGATCCTGGCCAAATACCTGGGCTTTGACTTCATCGACGCCGAGAACGTCATTTTCTTCAAGGACAACGGCACGCTGGACGAGGAGAAGACCAACGCCGAGCTTTCCGCCGAGCTGGAGAAGCACAAGTACGCCGTCATTCCCGGCTTTTACGGCGGCACGCCCAACGGCACCGTAAAGACCTTCTCCCGCGGCGGTTCCGATATCACGGGCTCCATCGTGGCCAAGGCCGCCAAGGCTGATCTCTACGAGAACTGGACCGACGTATCCGGCTTCATGATGGCCGATCCCCGTATTATCGACAATCCCTGCATCATTAAGGAAATTACCTACCGCGAGCTGCGCGAGCTGTCCTACATGGGCGCCACCGTCCTCCACGAGGACGCCGTGTTCCCCGTCCGTTCCGCCGGCATTCCCATCAACATCCGCAACACCAACCGTCCCGAGGACGAGGGCACCATGATCGTTTCCCACTCCCTGGGCTACGACTCCGAGCACGTCATCACGGGTATCGCGGGCAAGAAGGGCTTCTCGGTGCTGACCATTGAGAAGGACAGCATGAACACCGAGGTAGGCTTTGGCCGCAAGGTGCTGGAGGTCTTTGAGGAAAACGAAATCTCCTTCGAGCATCTGCCCTCGGGCATCGACACCATGAGCGTGGTGCTGTCCTCCGCATCGCTGGACGGCCGCCGCGAGAAGATCATGAACGCCATTGTCCGCGCCGTCAAGCCCGACAGCGTGTTCATCGAGGATGAGCTGGCTCTCGTCGCCGTGGTGGGTCGCGGTATGGTCAAGGCCAAGGGTACTGCCGCCCGCGTGTGCGATGCTCTCGCCCGCGCCGACATCAACATCCGCATGATCGACCAGGGCTCCTCCGAGCTGAACATCATCGTGGGTGTGGACGACGATACCTACGAGGATGCTCTCCGCGCGATCTACGCCGAGTTTGTGAAGGCGTAAGGAACGAGGGACTCTGCCCCCCGCTTAAGAACCCTTTTGAAAAAGGGTTCTTAAGAATCTCCTAAAACTTTACCAAAAGGAATTATACAATGAAGCAAAACATGATTGCCTGGTTAAAACCTCACCTGAACGCTCTCCCCGCCGAGGCCAAGGCTCTTTGCCTCAACCTGTACGAAAGCGAGGCAGACGGCGAATTCGACGCCCAACTGATAGGTTGTGCCACCTACGACCGCGAGGATCCCGACTGGGCTTGCAATGATATCTATTCTACGGGCGAGGAGCTGTTCGGCTTCACCGCCGAGGATTGGGAAGCCGCATTGGACTACATGCTGGGGCTGATGGAAGAGATCATCAGCGACGGTATCCTGCCCGAAACCATCGAATACGTGGCCGTCGGCTTTGTGGACGGTGATCTGGAAGAGGTCTACTGTCGGAATTAAACCCATGGCATAAAAAAGGGAGAGCGATTCCCTCGCGGGAAAACCGTTCTCCCTGTTTTTCGTATCCAGGCCCATACCTCACACGAATCAAACCTCTTTTCCGTAGGGGCGTTCTTTGAACGCCCGCGGGCGCACACAGTGCGCCCCTACAGGCAATCAAGGATTCACAACCCGTATTACGCCATCTCCTCGGGCAGTTTCTTCCCGCCCAGCAGGTGGAAGTGCAGGTGCTTGACCGACTGACAGCCGTCCTCACCGCAGTTGGTGATGACGCGGTAGCCGTTTGCAAGTCCTTCGGCGGCGGCGATCTTGGGAATCACCTCAAAGATGCGCGCCACGGAAGCGCTGTTCTCGACGGTCACCTCGTCGGCAGAGGCCAGATGCGCCTTGGGCACGATGAGGATGTGGGTGGGGGCCATGGGGGCGATGTCGCGGAAGGCGTACACCAGCTCGTCCTCGTACACCTTGGCCGAAGGGATGTCCCCCGCAATGATCTTACAGAAAATGCAGTCCATATTACAAAATTCCTTTCGTGAGTGGTTTCGTTACCTCTATTGTACACCGAAAACGCCTTATTGTCAAGGACTTTCTCCAAATAAGTTGCAGTTTATGGGGGAGCGAGAGAACGCCAAAGAGGAACTTCTTGAAAGCCTCCTCGCTTCGCTCGGTGCAAGTTTGCTTTCAGCAAACATTGCGAAGTTCCTCTTTGGACTCTCTACAAGAACTTTCAAAAAGGGATTATTTATCAATGTTTTTGAAAGTTTTTGGAGATCCAAGAACCTTTTTTCA
>JAZRFR010000228.1:0-2303 GCA_045643785.1 Eubacteriales bacterium
CCAAAACAAACTTTTTTCATTTTGCATTTTGCGCCGAGCGCAGCTCGGATTTTTCCATTCTGCATTTCGCTGAGCATAGCTCAGCGATAAACCCCAAATATGAATAGCAAAAGTTATTACCACATAGACCAAAAACGGACGCCAACACCTCTCGGGTCAGCGTCCGTTTTGTTTTCATCACTTGCGCTTGGCGGCATAATCCTTCCCGCCCCGCTTCATGTCCTCGTAGATCGCCAGGTCGAAAAGCTCACCCATGCGGCGGCGGTGGATCCCCGCCTTGGCGGACATGATCATGAGGGTCACGAGCCCGATCAAGAACAGCAGGATGGAGACCAGCATGAGCGCAGGGCCGATGACGTTGTCCACCACGGAATCGGGGTAAGTAGTAGCAAATTCTCCCAGGATCACCACCGAGAAAACGAACAGGAACAGCGCGCCGCCCAGGATCCCTGCACCGATCCACGCGCCCTTGACCAAGCGGCGGTAGCGGTAGTACTGCGCCTCGGCGCGCCTGTCGCGTTCGGAGTCGGGCGTGGGCGATTCCGTGGTCGGCATGGACTCATTGGAAAAGGTGGGGCTCGGCGGCTCAGCCGCCGTGGGCGCATCTGCCACCGTGACCGTATTGGAAAAGGAAGGACTCGGCGAAGCGGCCTTCGCGGGTGGATCGGCAGGCGGCGATGCCTGTGCCCCCTCCGTCGAAGATGCCATCAGCTCGTCGAAGCTGCGGGCGGTCAGGGGTTCGGTGGGAGGCGCGGTCGTTCCCTCATTGGGAGGCGCCATCAGCTCGTCAAAGCTCACCCCCAGCACCTCGGCCATGGCGTAAATATTCTCCACGGTGGGGTTGGTCACCCCCTGCTCCCACAGGCTGACGCTCTGACGGCTGACACCCAACCGTCCCGCCAGCTCCTCCTGGGAAAGTCCCCTCAATCGCCGCAACCGACGGATATTTTCACACAGTGCAAGCATCGTAAGATCTCCTTTCGCCCACTCCGGGCGGGCTTGTTACTGCCCCTATTATACCGCAAAATCCCCCGTCTGTCAAGCAAACGGGGGTTGGAATTTTGTCAAGCAGGGCTTGCGGAGGGGAAATTGCGCCCAAAAAGGAGACAACTTTCGTAAAAAATGCAGAATGAAGAATGCAGAATGCAAAATTGATGAAGCGTTTTGCTTCGCAAAAGCCTATTTTATGGTAAGGTTTTGCGATTAAATACCCGAAAAGTCTTTGCCCCCTATCGGGAATTCTGCGTTCTGTTAAACCGCTTTCTTCACTTACCATAAAAGCACATTTTGCCATCGGCAAAATGTTTCATTCATTCTGCATTTTGCAT
Source organism: Eubacteriales bacterium (assembly GCA_045643785.1). GTDB lineage: Bacteria > Bacillota > Clostridia > Oscillospirales > CAG-272 > CAMEON01. The sequence continues at coordinate 1,329 of JAZRFR010000228.1, forward strand.
TTTGCATTCTGCATTTCGCTGAGCTTCGCTCAGCGATAAACCCAAACGTAAAACCCCGCCCGTGATGCGTCTCACAGGCGGGTCATCCTTATGCAAAGCAATACGGCCGATACGCCCCGTAGGCCGAGGGAATGGCGTAGACCTCGTCCACCTCATCCACGGCGGCAAAGAACCAATCCTCCACAGTCACGGCGGCGGATTCCACCTCCACGGCGTAGCCGATCATGCGCCACTCGATATGGGAGAACAGGTGCTTGGCCGCGGGGAGGGGAGTGATGGCGGTCACGGTCAAGCCAAGGTCGGTCAGGTACTTCCCTACCTCCTCGGGGGTGGCGTGGCAGGATAGGCAGGGGAACTCGTACAGCCCCCCCAAAAGCCCCTCGGCGGGGCGCTTGCGGAGGGCGATCTTGGTGGTTTCGGTAGAGTCCTCACCGCCCGCACAGCGAATGACCAGCACGGTGCGCTCCTCTACCCGCCGTTTGGTTTTGGCGAGGCGGACGGGCAGTTCTTTCTCCCGTCCCTCTCTCTTGGCCGCGCAGAGGAGGTGGAGAGGGCAATCGCTACACCTCGGCTCACCGGGGGTACAGACCAGCGCGCCCAGCTCAATGAGGCTCTGGGTGAAGTCCCCTGCGTCATCGGACGGAACAAGGGGGGCGAGGGTGGCCTCGGCGGTCTTCTTGGCGGCGGGGGAGAGGATGTCGGTGTCGTCCCCCGTGAGGCGAGCCAGCACCCGCAGGACGTTGCCGTCCACGGCGGGGACGGGGATACCGTAGGCAATGGAGGCCACCGCCCCTGCGGTGTAGCGACCCACCCCGGGGAGCTTCAAAAGGGCATCAAAATCGGCGGGGATCACGCCCCCGTGATGCTCCATGACGGCGCGGGCGGCCTTTTGCAGGTTACGGACGCGGCTATAATAACCCAGCCCCTCCCAGAGCTTGAGAAGGGTGGGCTCGTCGGCACCTGCCTACGCCTCCA
>JAZRFR010000229.1:0-26307 GCA_045643785.1 Eubacteriales bacterium
CAAAAAGGTTCTTGGCCGCCGGAGGCCGCTCTCTCGCTCCCCTATAAACCCAAATTTGACAGTCGGATCGATCAGGCATAGCGGAACACGTAGGGGAATACGTTGAGGTCATCGTCGCCCAAGTGTCCCTGAAGGAAAAACAGAATCGTGAAGAATACCACCATCACGATTACCGACACCCGCGCCGCGAAGCTCCACACGGGTTTCGCCCGCCGCGCAATTTTGGGAATCAGGATGGGGATAAACAGGAGAAAATAGTAGTTGACCCGCATGGCCAGGGTATGTACGGGAGCAAAGCATTGCAGAAAAACCGCAAGGATCAGCATGTTCCGCAAAGCGTAGGTATCGTCGTCCATCTGCTTCCCATCGGGGATCACAAAGGAGTAGACAGTCAGCAAAGCCAGCAGGATCAGCACGGCGTATGCGCCCGTATCCGACATGGGATAGTCCTCTTCCCCCGCCAGTACCATCAGAAAGCGGAAGATGGGCTTGTTGAACAGAAGCACCAGCAGGAAAGCGGGAGGCAGTACGTATACCCATTTGCGGGATAGGCGCAGACGGTACAGCGGGTAGATGAGCGCGATCACGATACCCGAGCGGTGAAACAGAAAAGTCAGAAGCACCGTCAGGATAAACCATCCCCATTTTTTGTGCTTCGCGCAGTACCAGGCGGGAATCACGAACGCCATGGCCAAAATCTGTCGAAGCCCCGAGAAATACATGGTAAAGGGCGCAACGGTCACAAACAGCGCGATCGTCAGGGGCGCGGATTCGCTCTCCCGCCCATAGAAAAACCAGATCCCGCCCAAAGACAGAACCGAAACCATGCTCAAAAAGATCCCGAAATCAGAGGTGACCGTCCGCAAGGCTTTTTGAAACAGGTAGTACCCCACGTCCTCGCCGGAACGCCATATTTCCGACCAGTCGGTATGGGCCGATTCGGCAAACTTCAACTCGTACCGCACAAGATCCGTACCGCATGTCACGTCGCGTAAGGCAAGCAACGCGATCAAAATCACAAAGAACGCCGAGACCGTCATTTTCCGGGCAAAACCGTTGTCCTCGTAGCGCTTTTGCAGTAAGATCAGCCACAGGCCATACGGAATCGCGATCATGACGTAGTATGGCCACATACCAATCCCCCCACAGGAGCCGTTTCCTTGGCTCACCCTTCGATTTTTCTGCATTTATCTTACCATATTTCGCCATATTTGTCAATACGCAACCCGCCTCCAAGCCGAACCGCGCGGAAGTTTTTCGCCCACACACGGTCAAGCATATGGAGCCAACCGCCCCCGCATTCCATAACGAAAGGCCGAGCCGTATGCCTGTGATCAAGCATACGGCTCAGCCTTTTTCGCTTCGTCAATACGACAGTTCCAGATATATGACGCCGACATCCGTCAAATAGCTCATGCCCCACGACAGGGATATGTCGTGCTTGTTGACCCACGCCCGCACCAGTCGGTCCAGGGTTTCTTCATCGAGGATGGCCTCGAATTGCTCAAGCCGTTCAAACTTGATGTAAATGACGGTATCCTTCCCGTAATAGGCATCCAAGATCCTCAAAAACTCGGCTTCCTCATCCTCATGGGCTTCCACGTAGCAGTCCTTCACGGCAAACAGGCTCATGTCCATCTTGTGGCACGCGGGTATGTTCCACTCATCCCAAAAAGCATCCGGGGTGTGGTCGGAAAACTCATCCGTGCTCACGTGGAAATACGCATACACGGTGGGGCTGTCTTCTCCGTCGTCCCACGTTACGTCACTCCAGTAGTAGCTGCCGTTGAAATTGGTGATATTCCAGGAATGGGGCTCGTTATGGGGGCCCGCCACTCCCGTGATCATGTAATTCTCCACACCGACCGCCCACATACACAGCTGGTAGGCGTTGGAGTAGCCCTGACATCTGGCCCGTCCAACCAAAAGCGGCCCCAGACTGCTTCCCTCGTGGGGATTGACGGCGTCCGAGGTTTGCGCCTCGTAGGTGGTTCTGTCAATGATGAGATCGTACACGAACTTACTCTTTTCCCAATCCGTCATATCACGGGTGATCTCATTCAGCTCTTTCAGAAAGTCAAACAGCGCGACGCAATAGCCTTCATACTCCGCCGCCGTCATGATGAGTTGGAACTTCAGCTCGTCATCGCCCCGCCACCATCTCTTCATGTCGTTCGTCGACAGCTGAACCAGCTCGGGACAGCAGTAGTACAAGAACGAGGAGATCTCCTCCGAATCCTCTGCCGCGTTCGTCATGGCGTGGGGGAGCTCAATGAAATCCGCCTCGCCCTCCAGAAGGGCGTTATAGACGGCAACGATATTCTCCTGCTGTGCTTTCGACAGTTGCCCAAAGAAATACCGATCCTCCAGCGGGATCAACAGAGAAAAATCGCAGTATCGGCAGCTGTGGAACAGCTTGCATCCTTCTTTGTTGCAGGCCGTATCCCCGTGAATGCTGTAATCATGATCGACAGCCTCCAACACTTCCCTTTCAAATTCACCGCAAGCGCAGGTGCGCTTCTTCTCACCGCTTGCACTGCAGGTGGCCTCCTTGACTGTCCTCCAGGCGCTCCACGTGTGGGTATGGTCAGCCTCGGGCGTTTCAGCCTCAACGGGAGCCGTTTCCCTCGGCTCGCTTTCTGCGGGGGCGGTTTCGGCAGGCTTGGTCTCAACCGGGTTGATCTCAATCGGCTCGGTTTCTATGGGCTTCGTTTCGACGGAAAGGGTCTCTGTGGAATCCGTCTCCGCAGGAGAGGTCTCCGCAGGAGCGGTCTCCGCAGGAGAGGTCTCCGCAGGAGCGGTCTCCGCGGAAGAACTCTCGTCGAGGGACGTCTCCGTCCCGTGGGTCTCGACCGAAGCGGTCTCCGTCGGATCGGTTTCGGGCACCTCCGTATTCGGATCCGTCGGTTCGGCGGGATTCGTAACGAGGGGCTTATCTGCAACGGCCGACGTTTCGGTTCTGCCTGCATCGGCGACAGGCTCGTCGAACAAGAAATCGCAAGCCGCCAAGGAAATGATCAGGATCGCCAGAACCGTCGCCAAAAGAAATATTCTTTTCATGATGACTTCCTTTCTGCAGGCATGCTTTTCGCCTGCGCGGGTTATTCTTTGCGCGTCAGCACGCCGAGGGACATGCGGTTCAAGGCTATCCCCTTCCCGACGTTTATGCCTCCAACGCTTCGTATATCTTTGCCCAAACGGCCTCGTCCTGGGCGGTCATTCTATCCCAATCGAAGGATGCAACGAAGGCGGCCTTCTCCTCTTTCGTAGCGTTTTTCTTACGGGCGAGCTTGGCTCTTGCCTTCCCGAATTCCCCGAGATACGCCACGGCATCCTCGGTGTAGTTGGGGTTGTGCCCCTTTCCCGTGACGAGCAGGAAACGGATATTCTCCCTGCCCTCCAGACCCGCCTTGAGTATGTCGTAATGCTTCCGACTGCAGAGCCGATCGTTGTCGGAGTAGATGAGCAGAACCTTGGCCTTGGATTTTTGCAAGGACTCCACGGCGTTGTAGGCCACGAACACAGGGTTGGATTGCCGCTCCAAAGCCATAATGGGCTTGCGGTAGCCCTTCATGAGACCCGCGAAGAAGGAATTGACCAGCTCCTCCACCGACACGAAGCCCGATAGCACCACCACGTGGGAGATCTCGGGATGGATGGCGGAGATATTCAGCGTGGAGAAGCCGCCCCAGCTGTGTCCTACGACCGAAAGATCCAGCCCCGCAAAGCGCCCGTCGGCTTTGACGGCGTTGAGGCAATCGTTGAGATCGCACAGGGATTGGGCCATACCGTTAGGGGACGCACCGCCCGACTCCATACAGCCCGTGTGGTCGTAGGCGAGGACGGTGTAGCCCCGACGGCAGAGCATCTCGATCTCCTTCATATAGGCGCGATGACCGCCGCCGAAGCCATGGTCGAATATCACGAGCCGACCGGGGATGGGGTCGTCATAGTGATAGATATATCCCTGCAGAGTGTGCCCCGCCGAAGCGGTAAAGGCATAGGGCTCTTTGTAAAGCCCCGCAAAATCCTCCGCGGCGTAGTAGAAAACCGTCTCGACGTCATCGCAACGGGTGTGCATCATGCCCTTGTAGGCATTCAGGATCTGTTTTTCAAAAAACATACGTAAACCTCCCTATAAGCATCAATGGTGTTGAATCTCGCCCTTCCAATCGATTATGCCGCCAAACTCCACGATGTTGGTGTAGCCCAGCTTGACCAGCTTCCCTGCCGCCTCTTTACTGCGGCGGCCGCTGCGGCAGTATATCAGAATGAGCTGTCCCTTGTTCGGCAGTTCGGGAATATCCGCCGTGCCGATGGTTTCGTTGGGCACGTTGATGGCGTTCGGAATATGACCCGCGGCGAATTCATCGGGTCTTCTCACGTCCAGAATGACGTAGCCGCTCTCCTGCTCCATCATGGCTACAGCCTCGTCCATGGAGATTTGGCGGTAGGTGTTCGTCGGGGCTTGCGGTGCAACACACCCCGAAAACAGGAGGGTGGATAGTAATATCGGTATCAGCTTTTTCATGATCATTCTCCCCGTCAGATATAGCGGTCACTCCTTTGGGTTCATTGTGTTCCACTTCATTATAGCAAAAACGCAGGGCTTTGTCAATGTTTTTCGGAACACTTCCTTTTTCTCTCCCAAGTCTTTTTCGCTCTTGCTTTATTTTGCTTTCTGTGGTATAATATTCCCACAAGCCTCCCGCTTGAATACAAGTAAGGATATAACTATGGAAAATATCACCATCCGTCTCGAAACTCCCGCCGACTACCGCGCTGTGGAGGAGCTGACCCGCGAAGCCTTCTGGAACGTCTACGTCCCCGGCGCGTCGGAGCATTACTATGTTCACATGATGCGCTCCCACCCCGACTTCATCCCCGAACTCGCGTTCGTTCTTGAAAAGGGCGGCGCAAGTCCGACAGAACCGGCTGAGATCATCGGCAATATCATGTACACCAAGGCGTGGTTGGAGGACGAGAACGGCGCACGCAAGGAGATCCTTTCCTTCGGGCCCCTGTGCGTTTCTCCCAAGTACCAGCGTCAAAAGCTCGGTAAGATCCTCATCGAGCATTCCTTTGAAGTAGCAAAAGAAATGGGCTACGACGTCAACATCAACTTCGGTAACCCCGGCAACTACGTCAGCCGCGGCTTCGTGAGCTGTAAAAAGAAGAACGTCAGCTTTGTGGTGGATGGCAACTTCCCCACCGCCCTGCTGGTGGCCGAGCTTGTCCCCGGCGCACTGGACGGCCACAAGTGGATGTATATTCCCTCGACCGCCGCTGACTGCTGTGAGGACACCGCCGCCGTAGAGGCCTTCGACGCTACCTTCCCGCCCAAGGAAAAGGCATGGGCGCCCAGCCAGGAGGAATTCTACATCTACCGTCATTCTTCGGTGGTGCGGTAACAAAAAAACCACGCGACAAACGCGTGGTTGATGAAGCGGACAGCCGTTTTCGCCCCTGCGCCGACCTCCCCTCAATCCAGCTCCTCCAGCACGTCGCGGAGGGCGCAGGGTGTCACGGTATGGCGCACCAGCAATGCAAAAATGCGGCGGGCGCGCATAGCATCCCCGTCGATCACGTGCAAACGGCGAGAGCCCAAGCCCGTCAATTCTACGGCGTACACAGAAGGACGGCGGCTTGCGGGCGGGGCATCCATTCTCCACAAGCGGCATACGACCCGACCGATGTCGGAGATCGCATAGCGGCTTTCGGAGATTTTATGCAGAGTCAGACGGGCGCGCGACGGCGGTTCGTCTCCGGGATCCTTGAGCGCAGAACGGGTGGTGGTCATTGATCTTCTCCCGAGTTACATATGACGTACGCGCGTTTGGCGACGCGCATCGGTTCAATTATACCACTCGCAACGCCGAGAAAAGATATACAAAATCCCCCGTTTTGTGCAACGTGCAGAGACCTTTCCCGCTCCTTGAGCCCCCATCGGCTTACCTTCGCCCCGTCATCCCCGATGTTTACGCGCCCCTGCCCCCCTCATCCGCGCCAAAAATCGACGTCGGATTCCTTTTTTTGGTTCCCTTTCCGGAAATTACTCCTTGCCAAAATGAATATTTTCCTGTATAATAATGTTGTATATACGAATTTATCTCATGGAAACAACACTTGCGATCCGATTTGCCACCACCCGGGCAATCAACGGACATGCGTTATAACCGAAGCGAGGAAACATAATGAAAACCAATTATAACCTGCGCCGACGGCCACCCAAACACCGTTTGCGCTTCTCCCGCATCAGCTCCCCCGCGGGCAAACTGCTCTTGTGCGGGCATTTCCTGATATTGCTCCCTCTCTGCGAGTATGCCGCCCGACTCGCGGCAGGCTCGGCCGAGCATCTTCTCTATCTGGAGGCCTTCATCGGCTCTATCTCCTCCGCGGCGATCCTGTTGTGGGGCGCAGGGTTGGGACTGGATTATCTCGACTGCTATCACCGCAGGAATCACCAATGAATCACATTTTGTGATAAAAACCACTTTTTACTTCTGCGTCCGCTATAATGAAAATATCACAAAACATGATATTTTCGGAGGATACGTATGCGATTGAAGGACATCCGTGAGGATCGGGACCTGACCCAGCGGGAGGTAGCCGACTACCTGCACATACGGCAGAACACCTATTCCCAGTATGAAAACGGCCAGAGAGGCTTGCCCATTGATACCCTCATCAAGCTGGCCAGGTATTTCGCCGTGTCCACCGACTACATTCTGGGGCTCACCGATGACGATCGCCCCTATCCGCCTGCAACCTGAATTCGTGGCCCGCGGCGTAAGCCGCGGGTTGTTTCGGCCCGAAGCGTACCCTTTAGGGGCTGTATTCTATAATTGGGTACCTGCTAAATTTGTTAATAATTTAAGTGAACCAATACAAAAAACTAAACATGTGCTTCTTTTTGTCAAAGAGAATGCCGCAAAATTGACATATAGTGCCTACCCAGCGTTTTGCACACGAAACTACCAAGTTATATCTCATAGGGTTATGAGATATAACTTTTTTTGATTCAAAAACTCCTTATACGACAACGCTTTTTGTATCTCATTACGTTTTTGGAAAGTCTATATAGTGGCAATGACGATACAATGGTTGGCAGTCAGCTTGGAAACTTCCTTCAACGGCGAGAACGCTTATCTTCATCGCCATGTTGAATAACTTGTCTTGGGGAGCGCGACTGTGCTCATTGCACAGATGCAGAATAGGCATTGAACACCCGCCATGCGGGCATTTTTATGCACAAAAAGGGGCGCTGATTTCACATCGCCCTCTTGACAAATAGTGGTGTTAATGGTACAATATAGAAAAGCATTTTTGTTTATGCGGAGGAAAGTATTTTGAAATACAAAATGATGAGATATAACGATGAGATCCATCTGTTACTCTTTACCGGTGACATACAGATTCTCACGACAGACGAGGCTCGTCGTTACGTGTTCGATTTTGATTCGGTTGAACTTCCGGAGGGGGCGGACATGTCACACATCTTTGACGATTACGAAGGAGAGCTCCTTGTATCTCTGGAGGACAACGGCAACCTGACCGTTTATAATTCTCGGTTCATTCGAGAACTGGCTATGCCGTCCGAATTCCCGTACCTCTCGGTACCCGAGTATGCTGCAGCGCACGAAAAGAAAGGTAGCATTATTCGTCGCCTGTGCGGCGAAGGAAGAATTGAAGGCGCCGTTCAGATCGGCGCCACATGGCTGATACCGAAGAATGCCCCATATCCCGACGATCGCAGAGCCGGTCGAGACATGTCCAAACGATATCAAAGAAAAACTGAAATATTGACCGAGTAACGGTCATGCCGGAGAGACTGTATGAGCAAGCACCTGATTTCTCGTGTTATTATGTTGCCGGACGGAACAGTCCACATCGCGCTTTTGGACAGACAAACTGTAGCATGTACCCCCGACAATCTTTCGGAACTTCTTTCGGATCCCTACGGCTTTATCGAGAAGGGGCAGTTTGAAAGTAAGGCCACTACCAAGGTCGTCAACCCCGAGCACAGCGCGTTGGAGCATGTCAAAGGTCTGACCCTTCTTCGCATTTACAGCGACGCAGAGATCGTCTGTGTTTTTCCCAAACTGTTTCACTCCTTATTCGACTCCATCGGAGCCTCCTCAACAGAACCACTTGATCTTACAAATCTCGTAATGGACATGGACTTGTCTGACGAAAAACATTTCCTCATGAAATTCTTTTTTGATTTCACCAACGAGCCGCGTTCCAAGCTGGTCGTTCAACGCAAACTCGGCTTGGATGTCGAAGTAAGAAACGAGATCATGCAGGAAACCTTCAATACCATTTTCGCGAAGGCGGCTCCTGAGGAGAATGCTTCTGCACCCGATAGGGCCGAAAGCAGCGAGCCTCTGTTCCCGGCCGCGAAGGAACCGGAAGATGTTTTTGTAAGCATGCAAGATTTCGCGGACATGCACGGTGTCAGTTACTCTACCGTCTCCGGTTGGGTCAAAAAAGATAAGCTTCGAGGCGTCAAAAAAGAAAACGGCAGGATCTGGATCAACAAGAATTCTCCTATTCCCGAAGACGAACGACGCAACCGTCCCATGCCGCCGAAATCCGCGCAGGGAATTGAAAAGTACATGACACCGGAGAATGGCTTCAATCGACAAGAGGCTACACAGGATTACATCCGGAATAACAACATCGTCTCTCCGGAGTTAGGTGCGTTTATTAACAACTACGATGAGATAAAATATTACGAATCAAAATTTTACCGCGAAGTGAATTGGAACTTCAGGAGAGCACTTATTATCGATATAGAACCCGACTATTTTTCGGAGTCTGCTCAAATGACGAATCGGCAATTGATTCAAGCCGGGAAGTCGCCGCGTGTCCCGGGAAAAGACCATGTGGAGTTCCATATACATCACATCGGGCAAAAATCCAACTCGCCGTTTGCGATCATACCCGGCGATGTGCATCTCAAACAATATTCAGTATTTCACACCTCAATTTCCAAAGGAATAAAAGTGGAAAATGAAGAAGACGTCCACGACGATCTATTTAAGGCACACAAGAAAGCCTTTTGGTTACGCTATCTGCAGGAATATGATAAAACGGGAATTTACAACGACATTGAACACACCAACCTGAGACATAAGAAAAATGGCAAAAACAAATAAAAAAACACCACGCTCCTCAACGAAAAAGAAGACCAATGATCCAAATAGCCGGATCGAAGCGTTTCTCCAATACTTTGAACAAGAAATTCCGGATGTGCGTGAGGAACTTGCCAATACCATTCCCGCGTATAATATGCTACTGTCCCTTAACGCTAAATCTTTTGAAGAGCTTTCCCTTATGGCCATAGCCAAAGAGAGCGGAATAAGTTGTATATCTCGTTTTTCCTACATGGACGTGAAGCCGGTATGCGTCAGCTGTGGCTCAGAGGAGAGGGTTCATCGCGTGGAGGAAAACCTGTACAGATGCCGGACGTGCAACAAAAAATTTTCTCTGAACCCGAACAGCATTTGCTCCGGTACGAAATGTCCTGCGGTAACGTGGATGCAGGTATTACACTGCCTCCTGGATAACTATACAGTCCAACGGACCTGTCGCTACTGCCGCATTGCACCGGAGACCTACTACAGCATCCGGGCGAAGCTGTTTTACGCCATGCAGATCCTGCTCGAGGAAGTTAAGCTCTACGGGCTGATCGAATGCGACAATACCGAGGTCCATCTCAGCTACAAGGGGATCGACCTGACGGACGACGAATTTCCCGAGAATAGTGTGTTCGACACGATCAACCTGATTCCCCGACAGGCTCGCAAACGCGGAGGGCCGTATTCCAATGCGGAGAAAAATGTAAATTCCGTTCATATGTATGCGGCCATCGATAATTACGGGCACTGCATCGTGCGGTACGTTGGCATTGGAAGTGCAACGGCCACGAAGCTGGAGCGTGCGGTACCTTTTTCGCGGTATTTGAAAGAAGTGCCAGCAAAGGATCCGTTCCCCTTGACAAAGAAGGAGCCCAAAGTCGATCTTTACGATTCCAAGAATACCTTGATCGTTTCAGACGAAGAAAAGGCCATTGCCAAGTACGTTGCGAAAATAGAAATGCCCCACGAGTCTCACGTATTCAGCAAAAAAGGTAAGCAGAGGAAGCTCAGCGAGGGCAGTCATAATATCCAGCGTGTCAACGCTCTGCACAATCGCCTCAAGAACTTCCTGCGGAAAGCCAACTTCGTCTCCTCAAGGTATCTGCCGGGCTATCTTATTCTATTCGAGTTTGTTGAAAACACAGGGGCAACCCCCGAGGCCATCGGCCGTTTGTTCGAGATCCTGGTAACCCCCGGTCTTGGACAGTCCAAAGAGTTTTACGAAAAGCTATATACCGTTCCAGACATTTATTCTGAATGGGGCGGGGACAACGTAGCTCTCAAGAAGATCCCGTATAACCAGATGTTGGCGGCCTTCATGTATCATCAGAAACGGGAAAAGGAAGCCGCAGGCGAGGAGCCCGGATGCGTTATGGCAGATATTTTGGAGGCCACCGGTTTTCAAAGTCCCGGGTACGTTCGACGGCTCTACAAGAATATGAAGTCAGCCGGCCTCATGGACGATATCTGTAAGGTCATGGACGCTCCGCAAAAGGTGATCCGGCGAGAGATCCAGAAAGCGACCACCGTGCAGGTCCCGGAGAAGTTTTTGCACTACTACGATGATTTCTGTGCTTTTCTGCAATCCGCAGACAGGGACAAGTACACGTTTGAAGAATACCTCGGAGTGCTTAACGATAAATACGGAGAAACGGTAAAAAGGACCTTGTTTCAGCATTATGTAAAACGAATAGAGGAGTTTGAGCTTCGGACGGTGAAACTTTCGGAATTGAAAGCGGAACACTGGAAGCGTAGGAGGACTGAGCCCCGCGTCAATCCCGTGTGGGAAAAGACATTCCAAACCTATATCGAGGTAAAAAAAGAATGCCCGGCGACGGCTATGAGAGATGATGTCCTTCGCATTGTGGGAGAGCGCACGGGTCTTTCTCCCAGCACGATCTCCAAACATATAGCAAAGGCTAAACGGCAGAGAAAGAAGGAGGAGCAAGCAGATGTTTGACATGGGAGAGAGTCTTACCCAACAAATCTATCGCGGCAAGGATTACAACACCGACGACTGGGTGTACGGTTATCTGCTGGTTCGCCAAAAAAGATGCTTTATAGCCACAACCGATGCGCTGGATTTCATGGTGGTCCACCGCGGGAAAGCTACGATGAAGTTGATCGAGGTAGATCCCGATACGGTAGGCGTTTACACGCTCCACAACGATTGGTATGATATCAAGGTGTTTACGGGAGATGTGCTCGAGACCGTTTCGGGACCCGGGAGTGTCTACTCCTCGGAAAATCGCATGCTGGTGCTTTATAATAGGCACGCGGGCATGTATTATGCCGACGGTCTGTTTGTCGTTGCCCCGTATGAATTTCGCTACTGTCGGATCGTAGGCAACATATACGACGATCCTGAACTTTTCGAAACGGTTAATCTGGACGAGTCGTATGTAGAGGAAGCAACCTCCGTCCCGGAGGCAGAACGGCTTTGGCAGCTTGCAATGGACAGTTATGAAGCAGCCACCGAAGCGGAGTGCATAGATCCAAGCACATACCGACGGGACCACGATGATACTGTGATAGACGATGAGGATGAATTGGAGGTCGATGATGGTGGCGGGCGTTGGGTAGCCGGGAACTTCGTGCGGTATGACGGTGTTGTCGCGAGAGAATATTCCACGGACGAGATTTTGCCCGAGGACGAAGAAGACAACGAGGAAGATTAAACCGATAATACACAATAACATACAATAATACACAGCAATGGAACAACACGGCAGTACGGGACTTCGAGGGCCCGTGCGGGGGGCGCCCCTGAAACAGTCACAGAACCGTGTTTTCGAGAGATTATTGGTCACGCGGCAATATGGGCTATGCGTAGGGGCGACGGCCACCTACCGGCACCGACCAAAAAACGCCGAAGAGAAAACGAAGTCCCGATATGCTCCGTGGAGAGTCGAAGGGATATACTGAGTGCAGTTTTCACGATCTTTTCGTGAAACTGCGCTCTTTTTCTTTTGCAACGGAATCATTTGCATTATACCCCCAAAACAAAAAGAGCGCTCCCAAGCGCTCATTATCGATTTATTTGCGGTACATGGCCTGTTTTTTGGGGGAATCGTTTTCGCAGTAGTAACCAGTCTGCACGTTCCAAAAGTGGTAAAATGTACATTATGCCTCACCCGCATTATACCACATATCCTTGATTTTTGCAATATATTTTCTGATTTTTCTGTGAAATATCTATTCACTTTCAAGGAATTGTCGTACTGGGTGTGGTATCTCAATATTAAACGACTGAAAAGAAAGTGAGGATCAAGCAATGCCAAGGCGAGGAGATCGAGTTTATCGGCGCAAGGATGGATTGTGGGAAGCGCGTTATGTCAAAGGTTTGGATGCTTCCGGAAAGAAGAAGTATGGCTCAGTGTACGGCAAGACTTGCCGGGAGGCTAAGGAAAAGCAGAAAGCCGCTGAAGACAATCTCCTGCTGTTTCAGACCCCCGTAGGGCCTCATAACGTCACCGTAGGGCGTTTGGTGACCGAATGGCTATACATCAACCGCCAACGGCTCAAGCCCTCTACGTGGCAACGATACGAGGGATTCTGGCGCAATCATATTGAAAGGCACTTGTGCAACGTGTCCGCGATGAATTGCACCACCGTATTTCTATATGAGTATGCCACGGAACGCTTGGATCATGGCCTATCTCCGTGCTCTGTGAATGCGGTGTTGATTTTCCTCCATTCCTGTTTCCAATACGGCCACAAGCAATACCGACTTCCTGTACCGGAAATTGTGTACTTCCCGCAGGAAGATAAAGAGATGCGGGTTCTGTCTTCCGACGAACAGAAACTGCTGGAAACCTACATACTGCAGGATATGGATATCTACAAGCTGGGGGTGCTGTTGACCCTGTACACCGGACTTCGCATCGGCGAGCTTTGTGCCCTACGTTGGGAAAATATCGAAAAAGGTCAGATAGCCGTCCGCGGCACCATGCAACGCTTGCGTAAAACTGACAACTCCGGAAGCACCGTTGTGGTGGGTCCTCCAAAAACCAAGTCTTCCCTGCGAACCATTCCTATTCCCTCCTTCCTGTCCGAGCGTTTAGAAGCATTCCGCACGAAGAATCCAGATCTGACCTACTTTCTGGGAACCCCGGGTAAACCGGTCGTGGAACCGCGTGTCATGCAATACCGGTTCAAAAAATACATGTCGGATCTGCACATAGAAGGCGCTACGTTCCATACGCTTCGGCATACGTTCGCAACGCGTTGCGTGGACAGCTTCGATTTCGAAATCAAGAGTTTGAGCGAAATTTTGGGACACTCCTCCGTCGTTATTACTCTTAAAAAATACGTCCACTCCTCTATGGATCTCAAACGCAAGAACATGGATAAGCTGCGGCTTTTGCCGTAAAATTTTAAAGGATAGCACGCAAGAAATAAGCCTGACAATGCTTTTCTTGCGTGCGTTTATTTTGGTTACTTTTATGAAACAAATTTTGATGATTTCGTAAATTCTGCTGTTTCCAAAAAGAATACCGAAAAATGACGGAGAAACACCATGAAATTTTGCAAGTATTGCGGAAGAGAACTCAACGAAAAAGAGCGCTGCTCCTGCCCCGATTCTGCAGCCACAAACAAGAAGCTTCTTCTCACCACCATAGGTGTAGGAGTGATCACCTTGATTGTGATTGCGATTATCCTGATTGCCATTAAGGGGGTGGCTCCTACCGATAACTCCACTCCCGAAACCTCATCGGATACTCTTCAAGGCACCAATGCTGTCATGAGCGATCCTTTTGTGACCGATTCACCTTCGATCCCTACAGACACGGATTCCGATACCGAGACCGAGCAATCCGTTTCGGATGAGACTGGGGATCTTTCTGAGACCATGATCGGCGAGACCACGGCTCCTGCCGACGAAACCACCGAGTCACCGGCCGAGACCACCTTTGAACCCACCCCCGAAACCACCATTCAAGAAACCGAACCGGTTCCAAACGATCCCGATGTTCCGACAATATTAGTGGATCCATTCGAATTCTTTGTTGCCGATTTGAGTTTTGACGGCCATGATGGGACCGGAACAGCATCCGTGATCACCAACGACAATGAGCTCATTGAGAAACTGATCGGTGAAGAACCGTCATCCGACAACGAGGAAGCTTTTGGACAATGGTTTGCTCAATATGTCATATATGAAACGCATGTAAAAAACATCTCTGTAAAAATATCCGCCGAAAGTAACCTTTCGAATGGTGATGAAATTACGGTTACAGTTACCGTTCCAGAGTTCTTGACGGACAAGATTAAGAATGCATCTAAAACCTATGTAGTAACAAATCTTCCCGAGCTTCAAGAGGTGGATATTTTGTCCATGCTTGAAATTACTTTCCGAGGCGTTTCTGGCGAGGCGAGCGCTCGCGTTGAGTATTCAGCAGAACATGATTATTTGTCGCGTCTAAATTATTCCGTCTCACCCAGTTCTTTTGATCTGTCAAATGGTGATGCGGTTACGATAACATTGTCAGACGCCTATATTCAATATTTAGCCGAGGAATACAACATTGTACCGACCGAAAGGGTGCGAATGGAGATCGTATCTGGATTATCTGAATATGTAATGGTCCCAGATCAACTTCCCGCGGCCCAACTAATGAACATTGCGGACAGATACCTTGCAGAGGTTGAAGAAAATTATGACGGATACGGAATGTTCACAGCTGAATCGTTTAATAGCGAAGGAATCTATTGGATGACACAAAAGGAAGAATCATTCATTTACGGAAAAGCCAAGACTCAGCTGGTGTTTGTTGTTTCCTATGTTGAATATCTACATGGTGAATATTTCGAAACCCAATATCCGTGCCTGGTGTTCAAAAATCTTTTGATCGATCCCGCGGGAAATATAGAGATCTATTATGAGGACGGCATGTCCACATTCTATACCATCGAACAGTTTGAGATGGATTATTATGTTGGCAAAATAGGATAATAATATATCCGGAAAAGCAAAAATCGTCCGTCTGACGAGAAGAAGTTTTTAAGCACACAAAAACCCAAATTTGTTTATAAAGGTTCACAGAGAAGTCTTTATCGGATTGTAATCTTCAATCATCCAAAGGTGGTATTGACAAAATACGGAAAGTGTGCTAAAATTTATATGAAAATAATATTTGATTTTAACAATTCTTTCTGCTTCCTATGCGAATTTCGCAAAGAAGCCTATAGAAATACGGATACAATTTTATTCAGGATTTTTTTGTAACAGAAAGGAGGCGAGTCCAATGGCTCATTCAATTTCCGTAAAGCACATCACAAAACATTACAACAGAGAGGAAATTGCATATGAAAACCAAAAGCGCTCGCTTGGTAAGCCGTGCTTGGGCTCCGTGGCTCAAGACAGTGTCTTGCCTTCTTTCCGTTTTGCTATTGTTGTACGCAGTTCCGACCATCATATATGCAGAGCTGATTGCAGCAGTTGAATCTGAATTTGACAATGCGGAAGTTCTCTTGGAAGAAACAAACGACGATGCGGCGTCCAATCAAACGGTCTTCGAAATAATTGACCGCAGAGAAGAAACCGTCAAGCATTTCCGTACAGAAGACGGCTCCTTTGCTGCCGTTCAGTATAACGTGCCCGTTCATGAAAAGGACGAGAACGGCGAATGGCAGGATATTGACAATACCCTAGCTGAGTCCGGAAGTGAATACGCTACCTCCAATGCCCGCGTAAAATTTGCCAAGAAAACGATGGGCAATGAGACCCTGTTTACCCTCCATGATGGCAACCGCAAGATCACCATGAGCCTGTCCGGTGCCAACAAGAAGGTGGTGGGTCAGGTTACCAATACCCGAACCGAGTTCCCCGAGGACGCTACCCAGCTTCAGAAGATGATGACCCTGGATAAGCTGTCCTCCAAGATCCTGTACCCCGATATTTTGGACGGCGTTGATCTTGAATACGTGGTGAATTCCTGCAACATCAAGGAAAACATCATCGTCAAGGAGCGCGCTGATTCCTACAGCTATACCTTCGAGGTCCAACTGAACAACCTGGAAGCCGTGCTTTGTGAGGACGGCTCTGTAGCGATTTCGGATCCTAACACAGGCGAAGTCGTTTACACGATTCCCAAGGGGTATATGTTCGATGCTGATGGAGCGTATTCCGATGCTGTAGAATATACCTTGACCAATGGTGGGAACGGGAAATACGCCTTAACCGTAGCAGCAGATACGACGTGGATCAATGCTGATGGGAGAACTTTCCCTGTAACAGTGGATCCGCCGATCAACAGTACGGCCACTGCATCCGGTATCGTTGATACATATATCGATAGCGATAATCCAAACGGCTTTTATTCATCCGCTTCTGCTTTGGCAAGTGGTACCGGCAGTAAGGGGCAGGAATTTGTTTCCTATTGGAAAATGAATTCTCTGCCAACCATTCCTGCCAATTCTTTTATTGTTTCGGCTGAATTTTTGCTCCATTGCAAAGATTATCGAATTCACTCCGGCAGTGCTTCCTCGGTGAAGATCGGAGCCTATCAGGTTACAACAGATTGGACTGCAAGCATCACGTGGAACGGTCATACGGCAAATAACGTAGGCGCTTTTTCGCCAGCAACGTTGATCGATTATGCAGAAGTGAGTGCGGAATCGGAGGGTCAGTACGTCTCTTGGGATATTACTCGACTCTATAAAATGTGGAACGAAGGTGTAGCCAATTACGGCATTGCTCTTGCACGGTTGAAGCAGGGTAGCCAGGATGCGTTGTTTGCCTCGTCTGAAACTGCCAATGACCCGCGATTGATGATTCAATACCGCGATATGAAGGGCATGGAATCCTACTGGTCCGGGTCTTCTCATAGTGCAGGACTTGCGGGCGGCGGGTATGTGAATCACGCCAATGGCAATCTGGTGTTTTCAATTGGAACCGTAGCTACCACAGACAGTCTTTTCAACTATATACCATCACTGGTTTATAACGCCGCGCTGACTGACAAATATAATTATACCTCGCATAATTCCAATGTCCCATATAGGATTATGTCCACCGGCTATGGATGGAAGCTAAGCACGAACGAATCCATCGCAAGGCCTCTCAACTCAGACTACTATATTTGGTCTGACGGAGACGGAACGGAGCATTATTTCCTCCCCGATACATCTTCCACTCCAACGGTTTACAAGGATGAAGACGGGCTGTTGTTAACATTAACTGCGAGCAATAACGGATACACAATCGAAGATATCGATGGCAATATTCGCTACTTCAAAAAAATCACAACAAGCACGGCAATTGCCGAGGGCGGAACTCTGGAATATATTCAGGACATATATGGTAACCAACTCCAATTCACCCTGAATGACTATGGGCAGACAACTGCCATTTCGGTTAAACCTAAGGGGCACTCTACGCCCATTAATTATCTGACTTTCACTTATAACTCGCTATACGCACTGACCGAGATCCGAAACGCTGTTACACAGCAGGTGGTATCCTTCACATACGCCATGTCGTATACAAATACAACCGCTGTGGGAAGTATTTATGCAGGTCCTCTGTATCAGGTTAAATACGGCCATCTTTCCGGCTCAACCGCTGTATACGATGCGACCACGACATATTCCTATACCGCAGCCGTAGGCTCTACGACAGGGTCGATTTACCGTCTTGCCACGGCTACCGATGAGTCAACAGGAACATCGATCCACTACACGTACGACGCTACCGGAAAAGTAGAAACAGTGACTGAATATGCCGGTACCGTTCCAGGCCAGTCCATCCGCTACACGTACGGAACGGATTATACTGAAGTGCGCAATAGTGGAAGTGATGATATTCTCCAGATCGGTACGAACAGTGACGATATCATTACCCACTATTCCCTTGATTACCAAGGCCGCGCTGTTAGTGCTTATACAACCAATGCTGCCCGTACGGCTATGTATGGTGCGACCAACGGGTCCTATGAGGATCCCAAATCCGAGGACAGCGCTACCGACAACGAAAACGCGAAAAACAGTTTGAAATCTTCCGCTACCATAGGTAGCGTAACCACGAATCACATATACAACGGTGGTTTTGAGTACGGTGACGATTCGGATACTGATTCGATATACGGCTGGGTAAAATCCTCGACCGATGTTGGTTTCGATTACGATTATCTTCTTAGCTACAACCGGATGCTACAGATTCCCGTTATCGCCGAAGACACGGAATATGTCTATCAAGACGTCATTCTGCCGCGTGGTACGTACACTTTGTCGGCCGACTGCTTCACGAATATCCAAGGTGCACAAATCGCCATGCGTGCTTCTGTTGGAGAAACAGTCCTGGGAGAGGATTCGTTTACGCTATATAAGCATCTGGATGCGTCTACCGGGTTGTCACCCACACTCACCTTTACTACCTCGTCTACTCAAACCGTTCGGATCACATTAGAAGTGACCGGCACGTCCGATGGCACAGGTTTTGTACACATTGATAACGTAATGTTGGGGAACAACATTGGCGCGAGTTCCTTTAATGCGGTTCAGTTTGGTGGATTCAGAGACACTTACGCCGACTCCAACACCTCTGCCGCGCCGACTTCCTATTGGTCCGCGAATAATACCTCCGCCTTGACCTCATCCAATGCGGGCTTGCAGGGCTATGGGCTCAAGATTGCCGGTGATGTGAATGAAGATCGATGGGTGAGACAAAGAATCCATGTAACATCTGACTTGCTACTTGAATTTGTTGCAGATTTATCAATCGGAAATACTCTTCGAAAGAGCCGAACCTTCACCGTGGCCGGTTTTGGCAAAGCGAATGCACAGATTGCAAACAAGGACGCACGTTTTGCCCTTAAAGTCGATATCTACTATTACGGATCCACTCCCCAGGAAACAATCTATGTCGATTTTAATAAAGAACTGACCGATTGGCAGTTCGTCAGCAAAACCTTTACTGTAGAATCCGGTAAAATTATTCAATACATCGACGTCAGCTGTAACTACGCTTATCAACCCAACGAAGCCTATTTTGATAACATCTCTCTTGTTGAAGAAAAAGGCGCCAGTGCGGTGGATTACAGCTATAACGGAAACGGTTTAGTTGAGTTTACGTACACGCCCTCGGATTGCGTATTCTATCAATATGACGGTGCCAACAACCTCACCTACGTTTTCGATTCTCAAGGAAACGGTAGATACATGCAGTATACCGGAAAGACTCTGCAGAGCGAAACGACGTTTAAATTCGATACGAATAATCTTGCGCTCCAGCAGTGGTATTTTGCGCATAGAGAGTCAGACACAGCCCTGCCGGTCGATCTGGATGATTGCACCGTGATCTCCAAAACGGTATATAATATCAATACCTACGGCTTGAACACATCTACGGTCAGTTATGCCGCCACGGGAGATGTAATGAGCGCGACGCAAAAGACCGGCTCACCCAGGCTTTCCAGTAGCACGGTGTACAATCTGACCGAGGGATCACCTTTATTCGGCCGTGTGACCTCCACCACCAGCACCTCGGGAATCACAACCTATTATGCATATGATTCCATGGCTCGTCTCATATACGAATATAGAACGGGCTATGAAGGCTTGTATTACCTCTATGACGCGCTGGGGCGAGTAACCAATGTCATGCCGTTGGAGTATTTGACATCTGTGAATGCCATTTTGCCGCAGTCCGGAGCAGAAAGCGTACAGTACACCTACGATCCCCAGACCCTTCGCCTGACCCGGGTCACATCCGACACCACCACGTATGCGTTCACGTACGATGGATTCGGAAACACTACTCAGATCACGGCAGACGGAAAGGTACTGGCCCAGTACCGCTACAACGATAATAACGGCAAGCTGCATCAGATGCGGTACGGCACAGGAAAAGTCATCACGTATGCGTACGACGAGCTGGATCGGATCCGGGAAATCAGCTATAATGTTGCATCCGGGACCGAAAGCTACAAGTATACCTACACCACCACCGGTGCTATCCACTCGGTTGAGGCCACCGAAAGCGGCCGCCTGTACCTCTACAAGTACGACTCCAAGGGTCAGCGCATCGGGTACGTAGAGTGCGCCAAGGACGATGAAGGCAACTACCGGGATCAGCTACAAAATCAGTATGTGTACGACGAGCAAGACCGCATCTACCTCTGGCAGGGCGCGTTCAATTACACAGCCTCCAACGGCTCTGTTTACATGGATAGCGTGGCGTACTACTACGAGTACGAGGACTATGGGGACTCTACCAATTCCAACAGCGTTACCAACGTGGGCGAGCTTTCTAGCTTGGAAATCACAGGCGCAGGTTATTCCTCGAATGCTCTCATTACCTACGGCTATGACCCGCTGTACCGTCCGGCGAGCAAGGAAATGGTCATAGACGCAGGCTGGAAGATCACGACAGAATACACCTACCGCAGCACCAACAACGTTACGACCGCGCTGGTGAGCCAATACGTCTCTGCCGTGACGGGGAACAGCGTTCCTGCTACTACGACCTATTCCTACACCTACGACGTGGACGGTAACATCACCCAGATCGTGGATGGCGCGGGTAAAGTTACCAAATATGCCTACGATGATCAGAACCAACTGACGCGGGAGGATAACCCCTATTTAGCAAAGACCTACGTTTACACCTACGACAATGCCGGTAACCGCACGAGCAAAAAGACCTACGCATATACAACCGCTTACTCGCTGGCTTCGTTGACCTATACCGAAGAAACCTATACCTATGGCGACGCCTGGGGCGACCAGCTGACCGCCGTTGGCTCTACGACCATTGCCTACGACGAGATCGGAAACCCCACCACCTATAACGGGTATGACCTCACCTGGCACGGACGGCAGTTGAAGGAGATGGAGAAAACCAACTCGGTAATTAAATTCCTCTACAACGCCGACGGCATCCGCGCGAGCAAGACGGTGAATGGCGTTGAGCATGTCTACACTCTGAACGGCTCGCAAATCGTCAGCGAGGCATGGGGAGATAACCTTCTGGTCTACCTGTATGACGAGAGTGGCTCGCCTATCGGAATGCAGTACAGGCTCACAAGCTATGCATCCAACACCTTCGACACCTTCTACTTTGAGAAGAATCTCCAGGGTGACGTTGTTGCTATCTACAACGAGAACGGCGTAAAGGTGCTGTCTTATACCTATGACGCTTGGGGTAACCAGACCGTAACATGGCACAATAGCTATGGCATCAATATGTATGCCATCTATAACCCCTTCCGCTACCGCGGGTACTACTACGATACTGAGACCCAACTGTATTACTTGCAGAGTCGGTATTATAATCCTGCTTGGGGACGGTTCTTGAATGCGGATGGGTTGATTTCGACGGGACAAGGATTGATCGGTTACAATATGTATACATATTGCGGCAATAACCCGGTGATGGGGTATGATCCTTCCGGGTATGCCGATGAAGACATTAAGGATGATGATATTGGTCATATCAAGGATCCTGCACCTGTGCATAATGGTACGGGAAACACTGGTATGGGCGCAGGTTCCGGCATGGATGCAGGTGCAGGCAAAGGACTTCGATTAAATATAAAATCAGCGCAAAAATGGCTGCAGTCCTTTGTTGACAAAGCGAATGCAACAATTCAAAAAGCTGGTCATGTTGGAGGAACATTAAAACATTCCTTTTTAAGCCGATGCATTAAAGTTTTTGGCAACGAATATTTACACACCGAAGTTTCGTATAAAAATGGTGAAGTAGTGGATTATGGCACTCCCGGAAGTATACGAGTTGATGCTGTACTAGGTGATATTAATAACCCCATCGCAGCATGGGACTTCAAAACAGGCTCTGCAACATTGTCACCATCACGAATAGCAAAAATGCAAGTCGCAATTGGGCAACCAATACCAATTTTCCAGATAAGATGAGGTATACTTATGGATAAAAAAAAGATCGTCCCCGCGTTTTGGCCTTTTTTCAAAGAACACGGTTACAAAAAATGGGGAACTACTAAGTTTTATAGAATAGAGAATGATATTGCGTTTTGCTTCTTATTGGAACGACCGAGCATTATCGTTTATCCGACATATTACATTTGGCCTCTGTATATACCAACAGATGTTGTACCGTTGAGTTATGGGAACAGGTTAAACGAGGGGGATTACGGGTATTGCCTATGGGATGATGATTCAACCTTTGAGCCTTGGGTTGAGAAGCTGAAAAAATGTCTTGAGACTACGGTTTTTCCTTTTTACGAATCCATCAATTCTCCCGAAAAGCTGTGGCAACTTATAAGCCAAGAAGATTTCGGAACACCGAACTATTTGTTTTGTCCGCCCCATTTAATGAAAAGATTACAAATGTATACGGCCTGTTATATGGGAGATTTAATGAGCGCACGAAAATATTTTGACTTTCTTATTGATAATCATCCTTCCCCGAATTATGTAAAGGAAAATATTGACCAGTGGACGTGCATGATTGAGTCGCCCCAAGAAGTTCGAGAGGCATTCTTTAGAGATACGATTCGGAAAAACAAGGAAACATTTTGGCATATTCGACCGCAAGCAGATAAGAAATAGGACACTATGTGCATTTTGTATGCCCGACGGGTTTTCCGTCGGGCCGTCCTAAAATGTATTCGGTGGTTGGCGGCTACTGTGTATGGTTTTTCCCTTTGTAATGGCGAATCGCGCAACTCTGAAAATAGATCGTAAAAGTTCGCAAAAGATTATACAGAAAATTCGGACATTCACTTGACAAAACAGGGAAAGTGTGCTACAATAAAACAGTTAATCTTTCGTTGCCGAAAACTTTGGACATTCCGCCACAGATTCTTTCGGTTTGACAACTTTATTACTTTTCAAGGATGTGCCAAATGAGCAAACGCCAATCTTGTAGCCAAGACTGTACCATGTGTACCCCAGCTGCCTGTGCAGGCAAAGGTAAAAAATGCGATTATCTGCACAAACAATATGGGATGAAAAAATGGGTGTTTTATCTCATTGTTATCACTATAGTTTGTGGCGCCATAGTTCCGTTTGCCTCAGAGGTGCTGTGTACTATCTGGTTCCCCGATGTAGCCTTAGGTTTAAATACTTGGAATCAATTTGTTAGCATAATCCTCGGAATAATTGCTACAATATTGAGCATAGTATCTATCATAATGGGATTCAAAAATTATGAGGATACATTGTCGGTACAAGAAAAATACATGCAGGCGCTTGAACAAATCAGCAACATGGCTAAGGACCTCAACAACGTGAGAGATGTTGTAAGTGGTTTATCAGCAGTGAAGTACGGATATGATGTTGAGGCAAGTAAGATGAATGATATGCCTAGTAACTGGGGAAATGAATTACGCGATGTCCAACCCAGTGGGAACACCGACCCGTCGTTATCCGCAAGCAATGGCATCGTTTCCACAGAAGATGCTGATAAATCATCCTGCTCTACCAATGCCCTACAATGAGAATACAATTTTCGAGGTATTATTATGTGTTTGAAGAATGTTAATTCTACGATGCTCATGTTCTCTTCAGCTGAATGGGATAATCCATCCAATATAAATTTTTCAGGTATGTACGACAGTGTCGTTCCTGTCAAAGAGAAAAATTCTTTGTATCTTGAAGATTTGAACATCGTTTTATGTTCGTCAATTATTTTTGATAATCAATTTGCAATGCAAAACGATTACTTTCATCTCGAACGCCCCTATGAATTCGTCGTTCGCTTAACCCATGTTTGTTCCAAGAAAGGAATCACACTGAGTAAATTTGATCTTATCGTAGGACGAGACGACCTAAAAGTGTGGTGCAAATCCTTTTATGAATTGAAAAGATTCATCAAGGTTCACCATCTGCCTCTACCCTATGGTACGGGTGATTATGCCTTGAAACTCATGGTACGACCTAAGACTGACGACCCCAATGCAGGGTGGAACACCCAAACGATCCATAGATTGTCAATTGAAGAAAGTAGATAAACGGTTGCCCGTAGAACATGTTTCTGCGGGCCTCTTGTTTCAGTGCGGGAATCTCGCGTTCAGAAAAAACTCAAAACGGTATTTCTTCATAAATGACCCAGTTTGGGTTTATAGTTTGCGATTGGACTGGTGTGTTGCAGCAGGGAATCGCGGGGAAAGCCTCCAAGCCCTTGCGGGAAATATAGCAATCCGAAGCAGACAGACGAGAAACAGATACCTTGTGTGTCTGTTTCTTTTGTTTGCGCGCGGCTACGTTCTTGAGCCACACGAACAGGGAGATATAGTTTTCGAGGTATTTGGTGGAAACGCCGCAGTAGGGGCGGAGGAACCGACGGATGTGCATGTGCATGGCGTTGACGTGCTGGAGGTGCTTGTCGCCCCGGATCTCGGGCTTGTGACCGTGGAGAAGATTCGTGGTGTTGGAGGCAAGAAGCATGTATTCGTAGCTGTTGGCCTTGAGATAGCCGGCGGTGACCTTGTACTGATCTGCCAGGATCATCGAATTTTCCTTCTTGACGTGTCTGCCCAGGGTAGCATCCAGTTTATCAACATCCATGAAGCCGACACCGGGCACCACGGCGTAGAAGCCTTCGTTGCCGTTCTTGACCATGCAGAACACGCAAGCCTTGTTCTTGGAGGAAATAGATTTGTTATCGGAGCCGCGCTTGTAGGACTCGCGGGGCATATTGTTGTTGGAACCATCCCGGCTCAGGCGTCTCTCGTGGAAACGCTCACCGCGCACGTGGTTGCCCTTATAGCTGATGGGAACCAGCATCTCGTCGAGCTCGATCTGACCGGCCATGGAGGCAGAGTCCTGGTGCAGACGAAAGGTATGGAGGATCTTATGTCTCCAGGTAAACGCAGTCTGAATGCAGAGCTCGCACTCTTCGGCGCACTTTTTGATGGAAGCGCCGGAAATGGTGAGGCGGATAAACTTTTCCCAAACAGAGGGATCCTTATGGCTGCCTTCAAATACGGTATTGGTTGTGGCAACGAAGAAGCGGCCACAACTCTTGCAGAAGTATCTTTGAACCCCTCTCTTAAGACCCTTTTTGATGATGAAGCCTTGGTTGGCTTTTGCTCTGCAATGAGGGCAATCCGGCTTCTCGTCCTTGAAGGTGTGCTCCTTA
Source organism: Eubacteriales bacterium (assembly GCA_045643785.1). Taxonomy (GTDB): domain Bacteria; phylum Bacillota; class Clostridia; order Oscillospirales; family CAG-272; genus CAMEON01. The sequence goes on from JAZRFR010000229.1 coordinate 25,207, forward strand.
ACCAAACGGTTACAGCCGTCCTTTTCCTTCACGTCGGGCGTTTGCATCATGCCCATGATCTGATCCACGAGCTTTTTCTGCTCGCTGGAGGGCAGCTTTTTCAGCATAGCCATCAGCTGGTTCAGTTCTGTTCTTCTCGCCATAATCCTTGTACCTCAATGTAAAACAGTATCTACTTATGCATTTGCGTGTTCTTATGTGTCTATATTATACCATAAACGCCACAAAATAGCAATAGTGATTTCCAATTATTTCCTCCCAAAATGCAATTTTGTATAGGTGTACAAAGTTAATTCTCACAAATTGTTAATGTGGCACAAATGCCACAAAATAGACTATACTGTGGCATCTTCGCCACACATCATAATACAAAGATTATGAGATGCGGAGCAATTTACATTTTATTCAAAAATAAAAAACCCTTATATGTCAAGGGTTTTTCTGGATTGTTAATTTGTAGGGTACCCTGTTATAGAATACAGCCCCTTTAGGGTACATTTTCTTTTATTATACACCTCTTGGGATATAATGTCAATAGGAAATTTCAAATTTCTTTTGTAATTATTTCGGAGGTGTTCCATGGAAGCCTACCAACGGTTGAAGGATCTTCGCGAAGATCACGATCTGACCCAAAAAGATATTGCTGACATTCTGCAGACCACAAGAGAGCAGATCAGCAAATATGAAACGGGCAAGCAAATGATGGGCATCGACAAGTACATCAAGCTGGCCAAATACTACAACGTCAGCCTGGATTACCTGACGGGACTCATCGACACGCCGAGAAAGCTATACTGAATCCAAGCCGAATCGCCTGACGGGCGATTCGGCTTTTTATGATGTGCTAAAGCCGCAGACGGGTTACATCCCCTCCTCGCCTCCCAAAGTTCGGAAGAGCAGGCACAGGGAAAACGCGAACACCGACAGAAACTCCCCACGGCGCAGCAGCGCGTAGGCCGCCAGCAGCCAGAGCATCCCCAGGCAAAGCCCCGTAGTCCAGCGCAACAGCCCCTCCGCGGCGCGGTCTCCCGCCATCCACGCCACGGCGCTGCGAAGCATCCGCCCCCCGTCCAGCGTCCCCACGGGCAGCAGATTCACCCC
>JAZRFR010000230.1:0-19744 GCA_045643785.1 Eubacteriales bacterium
GGATTTTGCAAAGCATGACCGCAGAAGGATTATGAAATGCTTTGCAAAATCCAAGAACGACTCCCCATCGGCGCTCGCGCCGCGACCTCCACCACTCATTTTCACGTACGTGAAAACATCAGAAAAACACCGGCATGGCCAAGCTTTATTGGCTATGTCGGTGTTCTTCTTTTGGGGGTAGGATAGAGTCGCCAAAACAAAGCTTTCCCGTTTTGGCTATATAAAGAGTCGGCGAAACGGGGAGGTGGATCAAATTCAGAGGCTCGTATAGCCGCACCGGGTCGAGGCAAACTTTGGACAGGCTTTTCAAGGCAGTGCTGGCTATTGCATTGAAAATATGCTTGATTTTTTCGCTTAAGAGGCAGGATGGCAGGGAAGGACTGGGCGAATGGTGGGGAAATCGATCGCCGTCTTATCTTGTTACCTGTGTAACGTATCTGATCTCCTTATTCTTGAATCTTTTTCAGAGCCTTACGGAATTGGAACGCAAACAGAATTGTTGTAAAGGTAACGGCGATCACGTCTGCAATCGGCTCTGCCATATACACACCGATGGTCGGATCCTCTGCCAAATGCGGCATGATGTAAATGAGAGGCAGAAGCAAAACGAATTTTCTTACGACTGCTACGATCACAGAAGCCGGTGCATTGCCGAGAGAAACAAAAGTCATTTGGCAAGCAATCTGTATGCCAAACAAGAACATACCGCCAAAATAAATGCGGATGACCTGCTCAGTAAAGTCAAGCAGAGTCGTATCTGTGGTAAACATCGCCGCAAACGCTCTCGGGAATAGCATGACACCAGCCCAAAGCACAACCGAATAAATCAGACTTGAGACAAGCAAGAGCTTGAAGGTCTTTTTTACTCTATCCGGGTTTTTAGCGCCGTAATTATAGCTGGATATCGGTTGCGCTCCTTGCGCGATTCCCTGAAGCGGCAGCATCGCAAATTGCATAACGCTTGTAAGAATGGTCATAGCCCCCACCGCTACATCTCCACCGTAGCCAAGCAGCGAGGAATTAAAGCAAACCGAGATCACGCTTTCGCTTGCTTGCATAATGAATGCCGCAGAACCAAGCGCAAGACACGGCAGAATGAGCCCCGGACTGACAAACAAATTACACAGCTTGATACGAAGCAAGGTTTTCTTACCACACAAGAATGCGACTACCCACACGCAGGACAACGCCTGCGAAATAACGGTAGCGAGCGCCGCACCGCGAACACCCATATTCATACCGTATATGAAGATGGGATCCAAAATAATGTTGGTAACCGCTCCGATAATAACCGAGAGCATAGAAATTTTCGTAAATCCTTGCGCCGTCACAAAGGCGTTCATGCCGAGCGTTAATTGAACGAATATCGTTCCAAGCGCATACACGTTCATATATTCCGTAGCATATGCAATGGTGTTTTCGCTCGCGCCAAAGGCAAGAAGCAGATCCCGATTGAAAATCAGCAAAACTGCGGTCAGAATAACGGATAAGACGATTTGCAGACTAAAGCAGCCTCCCAAGGTCTTTTCTGCGCTGTCCATATCCTTTTTGCCCATAAAAATTGATGCTCTCGGCGCACCGCCCGAACTGACGAGGGCTGCAAACGCCGAAACGATCATAATGATGGGCATACAAACGCCAACCCCCGTCAAGGCAAGGTCGCCGTCCTCGGGCATATGACCGATATATATGCGGTCAACAATGTTATATAGCATATTGATCAGCTGTGCGACAACCGTTGGCAACGCGAGCTTAAACAAAAGCTTGCCTACCGGTGCTGTGCCAAGCATTTCTTTATTGTTTTGCATCTTTTTTTGCTCCTTCCTTGGCATATGCTTCAACATTTTGATCGATCTTTTGAAGGACGGCGGTTACCGTGTTTCTTTCACTTTCGGAAACTCCCCGAAAGAGTATTTCTCTGAATCGCTCTTGCGCTTCCTTCCCATCCATTATAATTGGGGATGCAAGCTCGGTCAAACGAAGATGAAAACTCCTGTGATTTCCGTTTTGAAATTCTTTTGTGAGAAAACCTCGTTCCTCTAAAGAACGGACCGAAATGGATACGTGAGACTTGGCAATATTCCTGCATTTTACGATATCACTTGCCGTATCCAGCGTAGGATTGTTCGCAAGAAACATCAGCACCGTCAGCTCGGTATACGTAAGCTCATGCTTTTCGCATACCGGCATCATGGTTTGCGTATATGCGTATTCTCCCATGAGAAAATGCTCAAAAACACTATACATAAATCGTTCTCCTTTAAACTGTTCAAAAACGAACTGTATTTTATCATAAATTCTATGCTTTGTCAATGGGATTTAATGAATGTTTACAATATGTGGGGGTAAATTTTTTTTGCTCAACAGGAATTTGAAAAATTGGAAAGAAAAAGAGCTTGCCATCGGGCGTTCTCTTTAGCCTGCTGTGCCGCCACTCGATCAGGAAATCCTGATTTTTTGGCGGCAGAGCAAAATTGCAATTAAATGGTCTTGCTTTTTTTCGTGAAATGTGTTATGCTGAAAAGAGTGAAATCGTACGATCCCACGCTTTTGGGATGCCATTGTATGGTAGCAAATATGAATCCGGGAGAGAAATACATGAATTACAAACGAATCGCTTTACCTATAAGTATGGTTTTTCTTTTGGGGAGCGCGATCTCTTGTCAAAACGCAACGTCACCCAACGCCCCCAATGAGTCTGAAGGAGAAAAGCCCAACGAGGTCACAAATGATATGATCAATGAAACGATTCATGAAACTACTCTGGAAGGAACCGTCACCGAGCCTGTCACAGAGCCTATTACAGAGGCGATCACTGAAAATAAAACAGAAATAGACGAGGCGACGGGTATAATTTACGAAATCGTACAAAACCCTATCCACAATGGCGGTGGCGATCCTTGGGTCGTGGCATGGGAAGGAAGCTACTACTACTGTTATTCCACAGGGATTGGCGTATCCATCGCCAAAATGCCGTCTCTCCACATGCTTCAACCCAAGGGAACGACGGTATATACTGCCCCCGCAGATACGGCATATTCAAAAGAATACTGGGCTCCCGAGCTGCACTATATTCGCGGTGAATGGTATATCTACGTGGCCGCAGACGATGGCAATAATGAGAACCACCGTATGTATGTCTTGAAAGGAACCTCACAAAATCCCTGCGATCCCTATGAAATGGTGGGACAAATCACCGATCCTACGAACAAATGGGCTATCGACGGAACCGTCATGGAGCTCGGCGGCGAGCTTTACTTTATCTGGTCTGGCTGGGAAGGGGATACAAACGTGGCGCAGAACATTTACATTGCCCACATGAGCGATCCCTGCACCATCGACAGCGAACGTGTCTGCATCTCAGTTCCGAAATTCAGTTGGGAAAAGCACGGTAAGCCCTACGTCAACGAAGGACCCACCGTGCTTCAACACGAAGGCAAAACCTTTATTGTCTACTCTGCTTCGGGAAGCTGGACGGACTACTATTGCCTGGGAATGTTGACGCTGACCGGCGACGATCCCATGAATCCTGACCATTGGAAAAAGCAATCGAGCCCTGTCTTTAAGATGGCTGCGGGCGTTTGTTACGGCCCAGGGCACTCCTCCTTCTCGACGGCTGTGGACGGAAGTGTGTGGATGATCTACCACGCCAATCTCGAATCCGGCAGCGGATGGTACGGGCGTTCGGTCTGGATCTCCCCTGTCACCTTTGACGAAAACGGCAAGCCCGATTTTGGAAAGCCGGAGGCCGAGGTACGCTTTCCCATTGGAATAAAGCCATAATTTGATCAAAAAAGGTGTCCCCCATGCTCGTCGCATGGGGGACACCTTTTTTGCTTATTGAGTCAGTCAAATTACCACTCGGAAACCCAGTCGGGATCTACGATTATGTCGGTATAGCAAACGTCGGGAACCTCGCAGCGGATACCGTAGCGGTCGCCTCCCGTCCAGCTATCGTCATAATAGGTGATCAGCCACTCATCGTTGGCATAGCAATCAATGAAGCCCTCGCCATCAAATTCTACAGAGATCGTGATTACATCGCCATGCTTGTAGTTGGGAATGGGCTGAGAGACATACAATTCCGTCCAGGGCTGTCCGTTACTCGAGACCTTGGCCAGATAGAGCGTAGCATCGTCGGATACGAACAGGAAATAGTAGGTCGGGCCGTCTTCCCAGAAATAGTATTGCTCGTAAACGTCGTTGGTCATACCGAAAACGATACCGTTGTCGTTGACGTACTGTTCGGGAGCAGTAAAGGTGGCGGTGATCTTACCGTGACCGATTCTGTCATTGGTTACAACGAACATGTTGTTATCCGAGGTGGACAGAGCGTCACCGTATTCAAAGCTGAATTCGCCTGCTGCGTTATAGCCCTTGATCTCGGTGTTCTTTCCGTTGCTGATAACGGGATTGACAACGGCCTCGTAGGGAACGTCCTCAGGCTCAACCCACTCGGTGGTAGCCTCTTCGGTGGCGGAAGGCAGGGTGATTTCTTCCTCTTCGGTGGGGGCTTCGGTGGGGGCTTCGGTGGGAGCTTCGGTGGGAGCTTCGGTGGGAGCCTCGGTCTCAGGTTCTGCGGTAGTGACCGCAGCGGTGGTCTCGGGCGCGGGCTCCTTTGAATCACAGGAAACGGCGATTGCCATAACCAATACCAGCGCCAGCATCAGAAAAAAGAAACGTTTCATGGGTATTCCTCCATTACATTGAGCCGCCCTATGAGAGGCTGTAGAATTGATCGAACGGGAAACAGGAGATTACCGTTTGAACGAACACATTATACCACAAAATCACGCGGATGTCAACCATATTGAACGAAATCTCTTGCATTTTTGTTCTCCGTGTGGTACAATATAGGTAAAAGATCATGAATCGAAAGGTGCATCATTCAAACATGAAACGATTTTTACATATTTTTGTTGCCGCCCTGCTTCTGGTCGGGTCGCTGAGCTCTTGCCAATCCACAGAACCGGTCACCGACACCGAGGCGGGAACTGTCACCGACACCGCGCCATCAATCGACGGAACCGAAACGGATCAGTCTCCCCCCACAGACCCACCCGAAGGAGGCGTACCTATGGAGAATATTTCCTGCTATCAAAATCCCATTCTTACCGCTGAGACCGAAAACGCCTGGCCGGGCTACGGCTTCGGAGATCCCTTTGTCATGCGTCATAATGGCGTATACTACCTGTACGTCAGCACCAAGGACGGTAGTGTGGGTGTCAAGTGTTGGTCGTCCATCGATCTGGTAAACTGGACGTTCGAGGGATTTTGCACCAACCATCCCATAACTCGCGGTGCGTATGCTCCCGAGGTCTACTACTACAACGGCTATTTCTACATGTACACATCTCCCGCAGGTAACGGTCATTACGTCCTCCGCAGCACCTCTCCCACCAAGGGCTTTGAGCCTGTGACCGATAATATGGGGATGTCCATCGATGGCTCGGTTTTTATCGACCATGACGGCAAGTGGTACTTTTATACCGCAGGGCACGGTGCCATACAGGTCTACGGTATGCTCTCGCCTACCGAAATGACAAATGGCAGACCGCTCCGCTCCATATCGGTGAACGGCGACTGGACGGAAGGCGCCATGGTGGTTTATCATGACGGCTACTATTATCTTACGTATACAGGTAACCACGTTCTGAGTAAGTCTTACCGTATCTACTACGGTGCTTCCAAGAATTCCCCCGTTTCCTATATGGACGTCTCCGACCATAATCCGTTGCTGATCAATACCTCGGATGAAATTTTCGGTATCGGTCACAGCTCCACCGTGAAAGGCCCCGATCTGGATAGCTACTATATCGTCTACCACTCCTTGGTTAATATGACCCCCAACCGAAGCATGAGCATCGACCGCATCGTGTTCAACGGGGAAAGCATGGAGATCATGGGCCCCACCGTGGCAGCGCAGCAGGTACCGGAGCTTCCCGACGTATACCATTATTTTGAGGCAGGCGCCTCCCTGAAGGGGTGGTCCCTGAAGGGCGCGCTCGGAAGCGGACGGACAGGGCTTTCCCTGAGTGCTGAAAGCTTGCTGGTATCCAAAACGCCTTTCGAGGGAGATTTTACTGCCGAGTACAATATCACTTCCATCTCCGAGGGCGGACAGGCAGGCGCGATCTTCGCTTATACCGACGCTGAAAACTTTGGCGCGTGCTACTTCTCGCCCGAGGAGCAGAAGGTGATCATTGAAATCACTGTATCCGGAAAAACCACGGTCACCAAAGCGGATGCCGTACGCTCCTTTGGGGAGGATACCCGTTTCGATTGCCTCCAATCCCTCCAGATCGAGCGAAACGGGAAGGATTACACCTTTTACATGAATGACCGTCTCCTGTGCGTCATCCGTGACAGTGCACTGACAGGCGGTTCCATTGGCTATATGACCAAGGGCGGCGAGGCATCCTTCGGCTTTATCGGCGGTACGGGTGCCGTGGGCGGTCGGGGTGTTGCGGATACCTACAAGAGTGTGTCCGACCTGAATGGCCTCATCCCCGCAAGCAGTTACACATCGGGGGACTTTGGGGTCTCTCAAAAAGACGGCGTGACCTTGGTGACTGCCAAGAAGGGGGATATCCTGCATTACCGCGTGCTGGCTTCGGCTGACGGGAACTACGATCTGTCCGTCCGCTATTGCACGGGAACAAGCGATACGGATGCAATCCTGGAGGTGTCTGTGGATGGCACACCCGTTGCCACAGTACCCTTGAGGGAAAGCCTGTCTGTCACCACAGCCGTCTGCCGGAGTATTCCCATGACGGAAGGACAGCACATAGTCTCCTGTAAGCTCACCTCCGGAAATGCGGATTTCCTGGACTTCACGCTGCTGAAAAATCAACCCGTGACCCGATTGACGGTGGATTTCAGCACCGACGCTGACGGCCATATCTATTCGGACGGCAATTGGAGCTTACGGGATGGCCGTCTGACTCTGACGGATGCCCGCGCTTCGGGTAAGCGTCTGTACGGTCACAAAAACTGGGGTGACTATACCGTGGAAGTGTCTGTTACACCCATGGAAGACCCCAACTGCGGACTTCTTGTGAGAGCCACCAATCCGGGCGCGCCCAATTTTATGAATCACGCCCCGACGAGCTCGGATGCCGCCACAGGCACCGATTGGCTGGAGGGCTACTTTGTGGGGCTGACCGAGGGGGCCGTCATTCTGGGTAAGCAGAGCTACGGCTACCAAGAGCTGTCCCATAGAAACGGTCGGTTTGAGACAGGAAAGACCTATCGGCTGAAGGTGATCTGTCAGGGGGCCCGTCTTCAGGTTTACGTGGATGGTGAGCTTTGCATTGACTACACCGATGATGCTCCCTTCATGCAGGGCATGGTGGGGATCCGATGCTGTCATTCTTCCGCGGCCTTTGATGATCTCAAGGTGATCGGTGATGTAGCCGTGGGGGAAGACGGATAACTTTCGAACGGCCGTTGTTTCAGGTCGTACCGGATAAAACGGAACCGGCCTATGCTTGGTTCGGTATATTCGATTTTGCTACATCTATCTCTACCCCAAAAAGAAGGCACCCTTCGCGGGCGCCTTCTTTTTTTTGAATCGCATGTTCTTGCGTGTTATTATGAACCGAATACCACGGTGACGGTTGTACCCACACCGATCTCGCTCTCAATGGTCAGCTCTGCTTCCATGATGGCGCAGATGTGCTTAACGATAGCAAGACCGAGTCCCGTGCCGCCTATACGCTTTGAGTGAGACTTGTCCACACGGTAGAAGCGTTCGCAAAGGCGAGGCAAATGCTCCTTCTCGATGCCGATGCCCGTGTCCCTCACCTGCAGGGTTACACCGCCTTCTGCTTCGGAAAGCGTAACGGTGATCGAGCCATCATCTTTGTTATATTTAATAGCGTTGGAGATGAGATTTTCAACAAGCTCAAACACCATGTTTTGATCGGCAACGATGCTTGCGGAGCCGACAACATGGGTTGTGAGGTTTTTCTTCTTGATTTCCTCAGCAAACTCACCGAAGATCTCGGATGCTGTGGCGTGAAGGGAAACCGTGGCGGGGATGTTCCCGGGCGTGTCGCCGTTTTCGATCTTGGAGAGCATGAGCATGTCGGAGATCAGGGAGCCGAGGCGCAGACTTTCCTTGTAGATGCGGGTGATCTGCTTTTTAGAACCCTCGTCCAGACTATCCTTGTTCATAAGCACCTCGGAGAAACCCTGCAAGACCGTGATGGGGGTCTTGAGCTCGTGGGAGGCGTTGGCGAAGAAATCGCTCTTTTGCTTCTCAATGAGCTTTTCTTTCGTAATATCCGTCACGATCACGATAGCGGAAATGTCGTCGCGGATGACCTCGCTTTCAACCTTGGTGATCACTACCGACAGGTGCATATCGTCGTACGTGCAGTTGAAGGCGTAATCCTCACCGATATGCTCGGTGATGGTTTCGTAGATGGGCAGTTTTTCAATGAGGGACAAAAGATCCTGCCCGATAGCGCTCTGCGTGCCGTTGAACATCGTCAAAGCGCGCTTGTTGGCGAAGACGATGCGCTTTGTGTGATCCAGCGCGATGATGCTCTGGGAGACGTTGTCCAGTACGGCGTTGAGTTTGACCCGCTCTCCGTCCGCCACACGGATGTGGTTGTGGATGTTGGCGTTCAGCTCGTTGATCTGATTCAGCACGCTGAACAGCTCAGGTTCACTCATGTCGGTTTGGATGGGGGTGTACTGTCCGCCGTTCAAGCTCTTCAGGCTCCCGCCGATTTCCGTCACCTTGGCAGATACGCTACGGGAAATAAAAGTCGCAAGTCCGAAGGACATCACGAGGGATACGAGCAGAACCAAGAGCAAAAGCGGCAACAGCGCGGTAATGTAGGTCGTGATATGGTTGCCCCAGACCGCCAACCGCAAAACCACCGTCGTCCCGTCCCCAAGGGTGGTGAGGATGGCGTAGTAGGTCATATCCGACTTGAATGTTTCCGAGTATCGTTCCACGGCGTCGGGCTTGCCCGCCAGGGCGTTCTGAAACTCTTCTCTGTCCTTATGGTTTTCCAGTTCCGCGTTGGTGTCGCTCTCGTAGAGAACGTTTCCCGCAAGATCCAGAATGGTGATGCGCAATCTCGGGTCGTCCTGATACTTGTCAAACCGCGCAAAATCCTCCTCGCTTCGCAGCATCAGCGCCACCAGCTCGGTCTCCTCCATCAGACGCTCCCGCACAATATTCTTGGTGTTCAGCTGGACAGCGATGATACCGAACATAAACATGAGTAGGACGTCAACGAGGGAGACCGTGAAGACCCTGTAAAATATCTTCTTTTTCATGTTCCGTCAAAGCGATAGCCGATACCGCGCACGGTAACGATCACGTCGCCCCCTCCGCATGCTGTGATCTTGTCCCGAAGCTGGGAGATATGGATATCCAGAGTTCTCGTCTCTCCCATGTAGCTCTCTTCCCAGACCTCACGGAACAGCTCCTCACGGGGAATGGTCATCCCCGCCCTCGCAATGAGCATTTTGAGGAGCTTGAATTCTTTTAACGTCAGCCCCAGATCGCGGTCCTCATAAAAGACCTTGTAGAGATTGTTGTCGATGACAAAGCCCTTGCGATTGGTCACGTAGAGGTTGGCGCGGCGGATGTTGGTTTTGATGCGGGCGATCAGCTCCAGCACCGAAAAAGGTTTGGTCATGTAATCGTCCGCTCCCTTGTTGAGTCCCTTCACCGCGCTGATCTCGTCGGACTTGGCGCTGACGATGATGACAGGGATCTTCTCATCCATCTCCCGTATCCCCGTCAGTATGGTGTACCCGTCCATGTCGGGGAGCATGATATCCAGAATGATGAGGGAGGGGCGGCTCTCTCTGAACTCGCGGAAGAAATCCTTTCCGTTTTCGAACATTTTCGTGGCGAATATGCCTTCAAAGGCGCCATCGTACAGCTCGCGTATGCCTTCGTCGTCCTCGACGATGTAAATCAAATCATCCATCAGAATCTTGGTTTTACCTCCGTACAATGATTTTCTGAATTGATTATACCACAAAATTGTTACGAAATCAACCGAAAAAATCGTTCATTACGGAGATATGCCCATTCCCAATGTAAGGTTTATGTAAAGTCTATTGACGGTGATTTTCAAACATGATATAATGCCTCTCGGTTGCGTTAGAAACCGCATTTTGCGGTTTACATATAAACCTGAAAATTTGGAGGAAATTTATGTTTGACATTTTTGACGTCCTTGCCCTGATCGGCGGCCTGTGTTTGTTCCTGTTCGGTATGAACGTAATGGGAGACGGCCTTGAGAGACGGGCGGGCAACAGCTTGAAGTCCCTTCTCGGTAAACTCACCAACAGCCGTATCAAGGGCTTTTTGACGGGCCTCGGTGTGACCGCCGTGATCCAGAGCTCGTCCGCTACCACCGTTATGGTGGTGGGCTTCGTAAACTCCAAGGTCATGACCTTAAAGCAGTCCATCGGCGTGATCATGGGCGCGAACATCGGTACCACCGTCACCGCGTGGGTCCTCAGCTTGGGCGGTATCTCCAGCGACAACATGATCATGAAGCTCATGAAGCCCATGTCCTTTACCCCCGTTCTCGCCCTTATCGGTATCGGGTTCATGATGTTCTCCAAGTCCTCGAAAAAGAAGGACGTGGGCACCATCCTGCTGGGCTTTGCCACCCTGATGTTCGGTATGGACGCCATGAGCGATGCCGTCAAGGGGCTGGCCGATATTCCCGAATTCCAGAACCTTTTCCTTGCCTTCACCAATCCCATTCTGGGTGTGATCGTCGGTGCCGTGGTGACGGGTATCATTCAATCCAGCTCGGCCTCCGTGGGTATCCTGCAGGCTCTGTCCGCGACGGGGGCTGTGTCCTACGCCGCCGCGATTCCCATCATCATGGGACAGAACATCGGTACCTGCGTGACCGCGCTCCTGTCTTCCTTTGGCACCAACAAGAACGCCAAGCGCGCCGCCATTGTCCACCTCTCCTTTAACGTCATCGGTACGGTCATCTGGCTTTCGGTGTTCAGCATCGTGTCGGCTGTTTTCAAGCCCTTGATCCTGACCGAGTCGGCAACCTACTTCGGCATCGCCGTGTGCCACTCCGCCTTTAACATTCTTTGCACCGTCCTGCTCCTGCCCGCGGCCTCTCTGTTGGAGAAGCTGGCGTACAAGCTGGTCCCCGAGAGCAAGACTCCCGAAAAGGTGGTGGAGCTGGACGAGCGTCTGCTGGCGACACCTCCCGTGGCCGTGGAGCAGAGCTACCTTCTGACCTGCAAAATGGCCGCCGAAGCCATCGAGGGCTTCAAGCTCAGCATCTCAGCCTTCGATGAGTATACCCCCGAAATGGCTCAGCGTATCCGCGAGATCGAGGATAACACCGACCACTACGAGGACATTCTGGGCACCTACCTCACCAAGCTCAGCAAGAGTCAGGTGTCCGACGAGGACAGCGCCACCGTGACCAAGCTCCTCAAGGCCATCGGGGACTTCGAGCGCATCTCGGATCACGCCGTCAACGTGCTGGAATCCGTGGAGGAGCTTCGTGAAAAGGGCGCGGAATTCTCCCCCGCCGCCAAGGCCGAGCTGAAAACCCTCTGCCGCGCCACCGAGGATATCCTGACCCTGACCGAGACCGCCTTCGTACAGGGCGATCTGACCACCGCCTACGACGTGGAGCCTCTGGAGCAGGTCATTGACGACCTCAAGTCCCTCCTGCGCAACAATCACATTCGCAGACTGAAGGAGGGAACCTGTACCGTGGAAACGGGATTCGTATGGGGTGATCTGCTGACCAACTTCGAGCGCGTCAGCGACCATTGCTCCAATATCGCGGTGGGCATCATCGACGAGAGCGAGCATACCATGAACGCCCACGAGGTCATCAAGAATCTGAAGGAAAGTGATGCTCACTTCGGGGAGAAGTATGCGGAGTATTCGCGCAAGTACGTGATCTGAACTGCCGTCTGATTCACGTACATGAAAACATCAGAAAAACACTGGCTTAGCCAAATTTACGGGCTATGTCGGTGTTCTTCTTTTGAGGGAGGATCCAGCCTGTGAAACAGGCATCATATTTTTGTTGTCAAAGGATATTGACAATCTTTGCATATTGGTGTATCATATAGTTAATGCTGAAATAAATTCCGAGGTGACAATTATGTACAAAGCCAAAAAGGAAATCTTAGACGGTCTTGAAGCCCAAGAAGCTCTTACCCCAAAAGCAAGAGGGTGTTCCGCAAGAAAATGCGTCTGTGCAATCGCTGCGGTTATGCTCTGCGGCGTTGTTACTATGGGATGCAATAGCACGCCACCGAAGGATGACGAGCTCGATCAGACCACAGCGGTTCAGGAAGTGACTGCTGAAGCGCCGTCCGATGAATCAAATGAGCTTGGAACAGACGAAACCGCAACCGTAACCGAGGAGAGTGACAACGTCACAGAAGAGATGACCGAACCGAATGGGGAAGACACAAAGCCCGAGGATAAGGATTACTACAAAAACGAGATCAAGCTCTTCAACAAATCCATCATGTTCTCTGCCAACGAGTTCGAGGGGGAATACAATTCTGTTATCTTCAAAAACGACGGTCTTATGCTGGTGCCGGGCGCTATCGAAGGTAGCTTTATTTCAGGCGAGATTGACCTCGGCGGCCGTTTCAAGAATATGCTTGCCTCTTGGAATGCTTGCTCCACGGGAGGTACCGTTGAAATCTCCGTTTCGGTCAAGCTGGATGACGGAAGCTTTACGGGCTGGTATTCTTGGGGAGAATGGAGTGCGATCAGAGGTATTTCCGGCAGCAAGTCCATGGAGGATCAGAACGGCGAAGTGGATATTGATATTCTCACGCTCAAAAAGGAGTGTGGGGGCATTGTCAGATATAAGATCGATATCAAGCAAACCGGTGACCACTCTCCCATTGTTTACAACGTCACACTTGCTTGTGACAAGAAAGAATCCAATCTGAAAGCCCCCGCGGACACCTACAAGAAATTGGACGTGCCCTACAGAAGACAGATGGACGTTCCCGAGATCGGTGGCAGTATTTGTTCCGCAACCTCGCTTTCCATGGTTCTTCTTTACCATGGCGAACAGATTCGTGACATTGCGGATGTTGCTTGGGGCGTACGTGACTACGGTGCCGAGAAATTCGGAAACTGGGCATTTAACGTAGCCTACGCGGGAGAGCTTGGCTATAACGCTTACATTGACTATTTCGATATCGACGCCATTAAATATGCCGTTTCCACAGGCCATCCCATGGTATGCTCCATCCGGGTAAAGGCCGGACAGCTTGCCGGTAGCGGGCATCCCGGTTACACGACCAACGGTCATCTGCTCTGCGTTGTCGGTTACGAGGAACGGGACGGTCAAAAGTGGTTGCTCATCAACGACCCGGCGCACCCCGAGGTCAAAGCCATACTCGAATCTGAGTTTCAGAATATTTACAGAGGCGTTTCCTACATTGTTCAGCTCAGACCCGATCATTCCATCGGGGAATAAGCAAGCGTTGCATACAAATTGAATAGTAAAAGAATCATCCCCCGTATCATGGAGAATTTCATGATGCGGGGGATGTTTTCAAGTAAAGGCAATGCCACATATAGGGCACAACACGAGAATCAAAAGTTTCTGCGCATCTCCAATCTGTCCGGCAAGGGGATCACTCATGCAACCTTGTGTTCTCTTTTGTACAAATTTTCGTTGCGTGATTCGCTGATCCGTCCCTCATCTCCACCAGCAAAAAAGGACGGTTTTCGCCGTCCTTTATGCATATGGAAACAGGGAAGCATTGATTGTGAAAGCAAACTACTGGGGAGAACTCCTGTAAACAGTCAGATCCGTCCTTCATCCAGCGCCACGCGCTTTTTGCCCCAGAAACGGGCGAATACCATGCAGAAGAAGGTTCCGAGGATGCCCAAGGCGAGCCAGATGAGGATCATGAAATCCCATCCGAAGTTGTCTGCCAGCATGCCGTACAGGGTGGAGCAGAGGGCGGTAGCGAAGTAGATGATGCCGTTGAGCAGACCCGTTACGGCGGCGGTCATGTTCAAGGGCGCGAAGTGGTAGGGAACCACCGTAAGGAACATATGGTTGGCGCCCCACATAGCCGAAATGGCGATGGCCATGAATACGGCGCAAAGGAGGGCGTTCAGCTCACGGCAGAGGAACAGCCCGCCCACGCAGACGGCCGCAATGATGAACATAACACCGGCGGTCAACAGCTCGTTTTTGAGTTTCTTCAAAAAAAGCCAGTTGGAGAAGTAGGTACCCGTGACGCTGATGATGGGAATGACCACGGATATGATGGCGGCCGTAGAGCTGTCCAGGGAGAACTGATCCGCCATGAAGGTGGGAGCCCAGGATTCCACGGCGTCTCGCAGGGCGCCGTTACAGATCAAGGAAAAGAGAACTACCCACAGACCCGAGGCTACGAGTACGGCGAGGAGAGACCGCTTGACCTTGCGGTTGTCGGATGCGGCCTGCGTCTCGGCGCGCTGCAGAATAGCGGCGCGCTCCAGGCGGGTGGCCTCCTCCATCATGCGGATGTAGCCTGCCAGGAAACGGTTTCCCACGACCCAGATCAAAAATGCGGTCAGCAGAATACCGCCCGATATGTAGAATACAACGCGCCAGTTGGCGAGCTTCAGAATGAAGCCGGGGATGAGGAATGCCAGGACGGCGCCGATGGAGCAGGAGGCGGAGATGTTCGTTCCCGCCTTCTCTTTACGCCCCGCGGGGAGCAGGTCGGTGAAGGTGCGGATGATGGGCGCCCAGAGCATGGAGTGGAACAAACCGTTGAAGGCCCAGATCAAGGGCATGAGCCCCGCAGAGGGGATCAGACCCATGGTGAGATTGCAGAGTCCCGCGCCGCAAAGTCCCGTGCCGATCATGTAGCGGGGCCTGACTTTAGTGCCTATGATGCCGCTGAGCATCTGCCCTGCGCCGTAGACCAGCATGTAAGCCGAATTGATCGTGCCGCCGAAGGTCTTGGTGAGGAAGCCCTCCTCAATCATGGCGGGGAGACAGGCGGAGAAATTTTTGCGCCCGATGTAACTGCAGGCGTATGCCATAAAGCAGTACAGGAACAATCGGGTGGCGCAGCTTCCCACGCGGCGGGGCGTCCATTCTGCGTCGGCGCTTGCAGGAGGCGTTGCGGTATGATTCATGAGGAGGCCTCCGTGGTTTCGGGATCAGATTCACGCGGAATAACAGGGGTAGCGGTGAATTGTTTCATTTGTTTACGGTAACTGTGAATAAAGTATATCACTTCGGCCAAAGCCGTGATACTCCAGGAGAAGACGTAGAGCAGATACAGGGATTGAATGGTGCGGAAGTGGGCGAAAACGGTGTAGACCCAGATCACGCGGAAAACGCAGGAACCCATGATTACGATGACCGTCGGCCACAGGCTCTTACCGATACCGCGGGCGGCGGCAATGGTGGCGTCCATAAAGGCGGATACGCAGTAGGAAAGTCCCATGATCGTAAGGCGCATCATGCCGGCCTCGATCACCGCTGTCTCGGTGGCAAACAGGGACAGGAAGGGTCTTCCGAACGTGAGGAATATTCCGCCCAGGATCGCACCTGCTGCAAAGGCGTAGGCGAGGCTGATAAAGTAACTTTTCAGAATGCGCTCCCGCTTACCCGCGCCGTAGTTCTGGCTCATGAAGCTGGAGCAGGCCGTATAGAAGGCGGCCATGACGTCGTACACGAGTCCGTCGGCGTTGGCGGCGGCGGAGTTTCCCGCTACCACGACGGTATCAAAGGAGTTGACGGAGGCTTGGATGAAAAGATTGGCGATGTGGAAGATGGCGTTCTGGCAGCCGGCGGGAATACCCAGCGCCAGAAGTCGCATGGCCTTGTCGGGGTAAAGCCGCAGTTTTTTCAGACGGAGCTCGTGGATGCCGTGGGTACGGAGCAGGCACAGCACGACGAGGAGGGCAGATAGGTACTGGGCGATAATGCTGGCCAGCGCAACACCCACTACACTCATGTGAAGGAAGATGACGAAAAAGAGATTGAGGACGACGTTCAGCACGCCCGAAAGGGACAGGTAGAGAAGGGGATGTCTGGTATCGCCTACTGCGCTGAGAACGGCGTTACCGAAGTTGAATACCGCCAGGGCGGGGAGACCCAGAAAATAGATCCGCAGGTAGACGGTGGCGCTGTCAATGAGATCGGGCTTGGTGCCCAGCAGTTCCAGAAGCGGCCGTGTCAGCAGTTCTCCGACGCCCATGACGGCAAGACCGATGAGCAGGCTGAGAATGGCGGCGGTATGGATGGTTTCCTGGGCGCTTTTTTGATCTCTTGCGCCACAGAAACGTGCGACGATGACGTTGATACCGGTTCCCACGCCAATGAGAAAACCGGTGAACAACATGACGAGGGTGGTGGTGGAGCCCACCGCGCCTAAAGCCAGAGACCCCGCGAACCGTCCTACCACGGCCACGTCGGACATGGTGAACAGAATTTGGAGGACGTTGGACAGCATCAGAGGCAGGCTGAACAGCAGTATTTTCTTGCCGAGAGAACCCTCGGTCATAACGACGGCCTTGGTGGACATGACAGCTCCTTTCGATCGTGCTTGGACAATGCATCCAAAATATTATTATACTCCTTTTTTACCGTTTTTGCAAGAGGATTTTGCAAATTTCAAGGAAGCTCGACACAATTTTTCAGGATGGAAAATTTTGCGAACCTCTTGAAAAAACGCCGGAAATGGTGTATAATAAAGTGTAGAAAAATTTTTGAAAGGCAGGTATACACCATGTCGGTTCGTCTTAATACCAATTATCTCTCATCTTTCGTATCCGCTGAGGAGCTGGCTAACATTCAGCCCCAGGTCAACGCCGCCCACGAGCTTCTCGTATCCCGCACGGGCGCAGGGAACGACTACCTGGGTTGGACAACCCTCCCCGTGGACTATGACAAGGAGGAATTCGCCCGCATCAAGGTCGCGGCCGAGAAGATCAAGAAGTCCTGCGATATCTTTATCGCCATCGGTATCGGCGGCTCCTATCTGGGCGCCCGCGCCGTCATCGAATTCGTCAAATCCCCCCTGTACAACAACCTCTCCAAAGATACACCCGATATCTACTACGCAGGTAACAACATTTCCGCCTTTGCCATCGACGAGCTTCTGAAGATCTGCGAGGGCAAGGATATCTGCATCAACGTCATCTCTAAGTCGGGTACTACCACCGAGCCCGCTGTGGCCTTCCGTGTCTTCCGCGCTCTCCTGGAGCAGAAGTACGGTGTCGAGGGCGCTCGCGAGCGTATCTTCGTCACCACCGATAAGGCACGCGGTACTCTGAAGCACTTCTCCGACGAGGCCGGCTATGAGACCTTCGTGGTGCCCGACGACGTGGGCGGCCGCTTCTCTGTGCTGACCGCCGTGGGTCTTCTTCCCATTGCCGTAGCCGGTATCGATATCGACGGCCTCATGAACGGCGCCGCCGCCGCTATGGACGCTTTCAAGAATCCCGATCTGGCCGCCAACGACTGCTACAAGTACGCCGCGATCCGCAACATTCTCTACCGCAAGGGCAAGACCACCGAGATCCTGGTGGGCTATGAGCCCTATCAGGTCATGCTCAACGAGTGGTGGAAGCAGCTCTACGGCGAGTCCGAAGGCAAGGATCAGCGCGGTATTTTCCCCGCGTCCGTGGTCTTCTCCACCGATCTCCACTCCCTGGGTCAGTACATCCAGGACGGTATGCGTAATCTCTTTGAAACCGTCATCTCCGTGGAGAATAACCCCGTTACCTACCCCATCCCCGACGATCCCGCCAATATCGACGGCCTCAACTTCCTGTCGGGTATGGATCTGAATCTGGTCAAGAAGACCGCTATGCAGGCGACTCTCTTGGCTCACGTAGACGGCGGAGTGCCCAATCTGCTCATCGAGCTTGCCGATAAGTCTGCTTACTCTCTGGGCTACCTCCTCTACTTCTTCGAGTTGGGTTGCGCGATCTCCGGCTACCTCTTGGGCGTCAATCCCTTCAACCAGCCCGGCGTGGAGGCCTACAAGAAGAATATGTTCGCGCTTCTCGGTAAGCCCGGCTACGAGGATATGCGGGCAGAACTGGAAGCCCGGCTGTAAGCCCGGCTACAAGCCCGGCTATAAGCCCAGCTGTAAAAATTTGTGATTTTTCACACAAAACTCACAAAAACCCCTTGCAATTTTGCAAGAAATATGCTATAATAATCTAACAACTAATCTGCGTAAGTCTTTCCCCGAAACGCGGGGGAGGATGCAGAGAGAAAGGAAGTACTTAACTATGATCAAATTACTTGTTGGCGTGAAGGGTACGGGCAAGACCAAGACCCTGATTGCAGCTGCGAACGAGGCTCTGGAGACCTCCAAGGGTTATGTGGTGTGCATCGAGAAGGGTGCAACCCTTCGTCATGAGATCAGCTACAAGGTGCGCCTTGTCAATACAGACGATTATCTCATTGAGGGCGGCATTGCCCTGAGCGGTATGGTTGCAGGCATCCTGGCCGGCAACGGCGACGTGACCGATCTGTTCATCGACGGCACCCGCAAGATCTTCGGTTACGAGAAGGCCGACATGGCTCTGTTCCTCGCTGACCTGGAGAAGTTCATCGCTACTCTGGAGAAGGTCATCCGCGACGCAGACATCAACGTGACCATCACTGTGTCTGTTGATCCTGCAGATCTGCCCGAGAACCTCAAGAAGTACCTGTAATTCCGGTATTTCATCATAATATGCGCACAGGCGAACAGAGAAAAACTCGGTTCGCCTTGTGTGCATGAATACGGATAAATCTTTGAAAGGAGGCAGCCTATGTTTACCGTCCGTTTGGCGGGGATCACCGTCGAAATCGACAATCGTCATAACTTTGTCTACGAGCAATGCGCGGAGTACCTCTGCGCCGATTCTGTACCTGCGTTCCGCGTGGCTGTCTCTACGGCAGATACCGAAGCCTACCGCAGATCCTGTCGCCGTCCCCTGACTTTGCCCGAAGCTGAGAGTTACCTTCTGTACCGTCGTATCT
Source organism: Eubacteriales bacterium (assembly GCA_045643785.1). GTDB lineage: Bacteria > Bacillota > Clostridia > Oscillospirales > CAG-272 > CAMEON01. The sequence goes on from JAZRFR010000230.1 coordinate 19,002, forward strand.
GCGAGCGGATGCCCTCCTTTGGCGTTTTTCTGCTCCACGCATCGGTGGTGGAGATGGACGGACGGGGCTACGCCTTTTCGGCGCGCCGCGGGGTAGGGAAGTCCACCCATACGGCTCTGTGGCAGAATTATTTCGATGGCCGTGGCGGTTCGCGCTACGTGGCGACGGTCATCAACGGAGATAAACCTCTGATTCGCCGCGCACCCGACGGGCGCTTCTGGGCCTATGGTACCCCTTGGTGCGGTAAGGAGGGTCTGCAGGTCAATACCAAGTGTCCTCTCACCACTATCTGCTTTTTGGAGCAGGGGTCGGTTAATCGCGTGACCGTTTCTTCGGTGGCGGATACCACCGCCCGCCTGATGGAGGCGACCGTCCTCCCTCCCGATCCCGACGGACAGGATCGTTTGGCCGCCCTGATCGGCGCCACCGTGCGGGATATTCCCGCCTTTACCCTCGCCTGCACCCCCGACGTCTCCGCCGCCCAGGTGGCGTATGAATTTTTGTCACAGGTATGAAGAACCTAATGCTTTTCGTGAGCATTGGGTTCTTTTTTTGTTGAGAACGCGAGACTTCAAATTTGGGTTTGCCAGGGGCGTTGCCCCCTGGACCCCCACCAGAAACCCTTTTGAAAAAGGGTTTCTTGACTTCCTAAAACTTTCAAAAAGGAGTATTTATCAATGTTTTTTGAAAGTTCTTGAAGGGTGTCCAGAGGGAAACTTCTTTCAAGAAGTTTCCCTTTGGCG
>JAZRFR010000231.1:0-12142 GCA_045643785.1 Eubacteriales bacterium
TGTTGACCTCCGCGATCCCGCTCAGATCCTGAACGACAACCTCTCCGCCGCTCTGCCTGCAGGAGAAGGGAAGTTCACCAAGCTCTTCATCGCGGAAGTGATTGAGGGCAGCGATGCCGTGTACACCGCTGACAACGGCAAGGGCTACGTCTTCGTCATCGGCGAGGAGTTCATCCCCGTGGACGAGACCGGCAATACCGAGAACGACACCGTCAAGACCGCCCACGCCATCCTTACTGCCACTACCTCCGAGGAACTTGACCTCACCGCCTTTGAGAACCTTCCCAAGGCCTTGAAGAAGGCTGAAAAGACCGCTACCGGCAACTATATCTTTGAGTTGGATGCTCAGGGCTACGCCATGACCGGCGAGCACTTCTACGGTAATCCCGTGCCGGTACGCATCAAGGTATCCATGACCCCCGACGGCAAGATCATCGACTGTCTGACGGTATCCCAAGGCGAATCCAAGGGCTTTGGCGACGCCTGCGCCGACGAGAAGTTCTACGGTCAGTTTGACGGTAAGACCCAGGCTGACTACAAGGAAATCGACGCCATTTCGGGTGCTACGGTGACCACCAATGCTTACCTGAAGGCCATCGAGCGCGCATTCGAATCCGTACAAATTCTGGAAGGAGGTTCCGCAAATGAAGAATAACAGTAGCATGTCTGTTCTCCTGAAGGGACTCCTGAAGGAAAACCCCGTATTCGTGCTGATCCTCGGCACCTGCCCCACCCTGGCTACCACCACCAACGTGGTGGGCGCCTTCGGTATGGGTATCGCCGCCCTGGCGGTGCTGGTCTGCTCCAACATTCTGATCTCCCTGCTTCGTAAGATCATCCCCGACTCGGTGCGCATCCCCTGCTACATCGTGGTGATCGCGGGATTCGTGACCATCGTACAGATGATCGTACAAGCCTTTTTCCCCGCCCTCTACGATATGCTGGGCGTATATCTGCCCTTGATCACCGTCAACTGCATCATCCTCGGCCGCGCCGAGATGTTCGCAGGTAAGAACTCGGTGGGCAAGTCTGCCCTGGACGGCATCGGTATGGGGCTGGGCTTTACCCTGGCTCTGGTGGCTATGGCTACCATCCGTGAGGTCTTCGGCGCCGCCTCCTTTGCCGGCATCGCCATTCCTTTCCTGGAGCCCTACAAGATCGAGGTGCTGGTCAAGGCCCCCGGCGGTATGATGGTCTACGGTCTGCTCATCGCGCTGGTCTACGCCATCACCAGCGGCAAGGCTCCCCTCAAGAAGAGCTTTTCCTGCGCGGGCTGTCCCAATGCAGGGAACTGCCATACCGCTTGCACCGAATCCACAGTCAACAATGAATCTGCGAAAGGAGAGGCACAGTAATGGAAATGTTCAAATCCCTCATCGTCATTCTGCTCTCCTCGGTGCTGGTCAATAACTACGTGCTGGCTCGCTTCCTGGGTATCTGCCCCTTCCTGGGCGTATCCAAGAAGCTGGATCAGGCTACGGGCATGGGCATCGCGGTCACCGCGGTCATGCTCCTGGCCACCGCCGTGACCTGGCCCATCCAGTATTTCTTGCTGGATAAGGTGGGGCTTGGCTACATGCAGACCATCGTCTTCATTCTGGTTATCGCCGCCCTCGTGCAGATGGTGGAGATCCTTCTGAAAAAATTCTCCCCCGCTCTCCATAAGGGTCTTGGCGTGTACCTGCCCCTGATCACCACCAACTGCGCCGTGCTGGGTGTCGCCATCAACAACATCACCGACGGCTACAACTTCCTGGAATCCATGGTCAGCTCTCTGGGCGTCGGTCTGGGCTTCCTCCTCGCCATGGTGCTGTTCTCGGGTCTGCGTTCCCGCATCGACGAGACCAATATCCCCAAGCCCTTCCGCGGCCTGGCCGTCACCCTCATCGCCGCTTCCTTCATCTCCCTGGCCTTCATGGGCTTTGCGGGGATCGTGGATGCGCTCTTCGCGTAAGGGAGGTGCCCTATGAAAATGATTGAAATTTTGATTGCCTTTGGCGTGGTAGCCGGTGTTGCCCTGGTTCTGGGTGTTCTGCTGGCTCTGATCTCCCACTTTTTTGCCGTGGAAGAGGATCAGAAGGTCAAGGCCGTCCGCGCTTGCCTCCCCGGCGTTAACTGCGGCGCCTGCGGCTACAAGGGCTGTGACGATTACGCCGCCGCCGTGGCTGAAGGAACCGCTAAGCCCAACCTCTGTGTTCCCGGCGCCGAAACCACCGCCAAGGAACTGGGTGAGGTTCTGGGTATCGAGGTAGAGGCTCCCGAGGATGTGGTGGCCTTCGTCCATTGTAACGGTAACTGTGAGGCTACTACCAAAAAGGCCGCCTACGATGGCATTACCTCCTGTAAGGCCGCTTCCATGCTCTACGCCGGCCCCGATGCCTGCCGCTTCGGTTGCGTAGGCCTCGGCGATTGCGCCGCCGCCTGCCCCGCGGGCGCCATCTGCATGAAGGACGGCATCGCCCACGTGGATACCTCCAAGTGCCTGGGTTGCGGCCTTTGCGAGACCATCTGCCCCAAGCACATCATCTCCATGATTCCTCAGGAAACCGAGGCCGTGGTCATGTGCAGCAACACCGATAAGGGCGCCGACGCCCGTAAGGCCTGCAAGAATGCCTGCATCGGTTGTATGAAGTGTAAGAAGGTATGCCCCCACGATGCCATCACCGTTACGAATAATCTGGCGAAAATTGATTATGATAAGTGTGAGGGTTGCGGCCTTTGCGCCGATGCCTGCCCCACGGGTTGCATGAAGCAGGTGATCTTCCCGGATATTCCCGCCGATGTGCATCCCCGCGACATCATCCGGGAAACCAAGAATTGAATGGAATCTATGAATCAAACCAAAACCATGCCCACCGCCGACGGCGGTGGGCGTAAGTTCAGAAACGACGTCATTTTCATTGCGGCTCTGCTGTTGATCGTAGCGTTGGCGGGACTCGCCATGTACTTCCTTCGCGGAGAAGGGAATACCGTTACGGTCACGGTGGACGGCAAAGCCTTCGGCACCTATTCCTTGGCGGAGGATCGCACCGTTGAGATCCGCACGGGGGAGAATGGGGAAGAACTCAATCTCCTGATCATCCGAAAGGGAGAAGCCTTTATGGAGACGGCCACCTGCCCCGACGGTATCTGTGCCGCTCATAAGCCCATATCCAGGGACGGAGAGAGCATTGTCTGCCTGCCCCATAAGGTGGTCGTGACGGTCACCCAAGCCGATGGGGAAGGACCCGACATTGTCGCATAAGGAGGATCGTATATGAGAAAACAAGCCCATACGATCGCTTTCCTGGGGCTCTGTACCGCCGTTGCCATGGTGTTTGCCTGGGTGGAGAGCTTGCTCCCGCCTTTGGTGGCGGCCGTGCCCGGTGTCAAGCTGGGACTCCCCAATATCGCCATCATTTTCATTCTCTACCGCTTTGGATGGAAGGAAGCCGCCTCGGTTTCCTTCGTACGTATCGTGGCCGTATCCCTGCTGTTCGGCAACCCCATGACCTTCGCGTACAGCATTGCCGGCGGATGTCTCAGCCTGCTCGTCATGACGATTCTGCGGAAGCTGAATTTCCTGTCCACCGTGGGTGTCAGCGTGGCGGGAGGCGTCATGCATAACGTAGGTCAGATCCTTATGGCCATGCTCCTTCTGGGCACCGCCGAGCTGGGCTACTACCTCATCGTGCTGGCGGTGACGGGCACGGTTTCGGGCGTTTTTGTAGGACTTTGCGGTAGTTTCGCAGCACGTCGCGTTCAAATTCGGTAATTCCTACGAAAGTGTCGAAACGGGCAAAAAAACACCAAAAGGTATTGACAAAAACGGTCGTGTGTGATACAATTTTATCCGTGTGTGTAACACGAAAATAAAAAAATTCAAGGAGAATACTCATGAAAAAGCTTATTTGCGTTCTTCTCAGCGTTCTCATGCTTCTGTCCGTTTCCGTTTTTGTCGCTTGCGACAAGGCACCTGCCGAGGAGCCCACTCTGAAGCTCGGTCTGGGTGTCTACACCTCCACTCCCTCTGTCACCGATGCTACCACCGATGACGAAGGTAAGCCCGTGGACGGTCAGGGCAAGGTTGCCATCACCGCCGCTGTCATCACCGTTGACGCCGACGGTAAGGTCGTTGCTTGCCAGCTGGACACCGCTGAAAACACTGTTAAGTACACCGGCGAGGGCAAGGCTGTTGCCAACGATGGCTTCAAGACCAAGTACGAGCAGGGTGCTGACTACAACATGGTTGCTTGGGGTGGCGCCACCAAGGAGTGGTTCGAGCAGGCCGATGCCTTCGAGACTCTCGTAGTTGGTAAGACCCTTTCCGAGATCAAGGCTCTGGTAGCCGAGGGCAACAAGGGCACCTCTGACGTGGTTGCCGCCGGTTGCACCATCATGATCCACGAGTTCGTGGGCGCCATCGAGAAGGCTTTCGCTAACCTGGCTGATTCCACCGCTACCGCTTCTTCTACCCTGAAGCTGGGTATGCACACCGAGCAGACCCTCAAGGATGCGTCCAAGGATGACGAGGGCAAGGATGTAGCCGGTTCCAACAAGGTTGAAACCACCATCTTCGCCGCCGCTGTTGACGCCGAGGGTAAGGTTCTGGTTGCCGCTTCGGATTGCGTACAGGTTGAGTTCACCTTCAACACCGTCGGCGCTTCTACCTTCGATACCACTAAGGCTGTTTCCTCCAAGCGCGAGCAGGGCACCAACTACAACATGGTTGCCTGGGGTGGTGCCGCTAAGGAGTGGTTCGAGCAGGCTGACGCCTTCAACGCTCTCTGCGTTGGCAAGACCGCTACCGAGATCAAGGCTCTCTGCGCCGCTGACAACTACGGTACCGACGAGGTCAAGACTGCCGGCTGCACCATTCTGGTCAACGGCTTTGTGAAGGCCGCCGCTAAGATCGGCTAATGATTTGATCTATGAAAATGGGGGGCTCTGCCTCCCATTTTTCAAACAGAAAAGGTTACTATGAAAAAAAGATTGATTTCCACCGCATTGCTGATCATCATGCTGCTCTCCTGTATGATGATTTCCTCCTGTGAAAAAGAGTCTGAAAATGAGCTCCAAAAGTTTTCGGAATATTCCTTTGATTATTTCGATACCGTGACCACCATCACGGGGTATGCGGCTACCCGGGAGGAATTCAACGCGGTGGCGGCGGATATCCTGGCCGAGCTTCGGGATTACCACCGCCTGTTCACCATCTACCACCGCTTCGACGGTCTGGAAAACCTCTGTACCATCAACGAGCTGGTGGACGGCGCCCACCGCACCGTAACCGTGGATCGCCGTATCATCGACATGCTTCTGTACGCCAAGGAAATGCACGCCAAAACCAATGGACGGGTCAATATCGCCATGGGCAGCGTGCTGTCCATCTGGCACGACTACCGCGAGTTGGGCATGAGCGATCCTTCTGCGGCAAAGATTCCTCCCATGGACAAGCTGACGGAGGCGGCCGCCCATACCGACATCAACTGTCTGGTGATCGACGAGGAAAACGCCACGGTGACCATCACCGATCCCAAAATGACCCTGGACGTGGGGGCCATTGCCAAGGGCTACGCCGTGGAAATGGCGGCGCGCTCGCTGGAGGAGAAGGGAATCACGGGCTACGTCATCAACGTGGGCGGCAACGTCCGTACCGTCGGCTTAAAGGGCGACGGAACACCTTGGACGGTAGGCATCGAGAATCCCGACGAGGAGGCAGAGGAGCCCTATTTCGCTTATCTGGCGCTGAACGGCCAATCCCTCGTGACCAGCGGTTCCTACCAGCGCTACTACGTGGTGAACGGGAAGCGTTACCACCATATCATTGATCCCGATACCCTCATGCCCGAGGATCTGTATTTGTCTGTCTCGGTGGTCTGCAAAAGCTCTGCGGACGGAGACGCCCTTTCCACCGCTCTGTTCTGCATGACGGTGGAAGACGGACTCTCCCTGATCGAGTCTCTCCCCGGTGTGGAGGCCCATTGGGTACTGAATGACGGAACCCGCCATACCTCGTCGGGATGGTCGGGCTATGTAACGAATCCGTAAAGGAGTGTAAAAAATATGGCAGCATTTATTGACCAGTACGAGCGTATTCTCCACTACTTTGCCGAGTTCATGGCCTTTACGTTGGAATTTATCGGTATTCTCATCATTGTGATCGGGTCCATCCGCGCTCTGGTGCGCCTGGCCCGCCACATTCGCTCCCGAGGACGGTTCAACGTGGTGATCGACCTGGGCCGCGCCCTGGCGCTTGCTTTGGAATTCAAGATGGGCGCCGAGATCATCAATACGGTAATCGTACATGACCTGAAAGAGCTGGCCACTCTGGCCATCGTCATCCTCATCCGCGCTCTGCTGGCCGTGATCATCCATTGGGAGATCAAGATGGAGAAGCAGGAAGAGAAGAAGGAATATACGCAAACTGAAACGGAACAGAAATGACGTTCCGACGGATCGTGGCTTGGTGCGCCGAACCGCCGTATCGGCATACGCATATATGATGAAAAGAACCGCGGCGCGCCGCGGTTCTTTTGCGTATATGGGATTTAACTTCTTACAACACAGCAGGTCTCAATTCCGTAGTATGCAAAGCAGGCGAGAGCCTCCTCGTCAACCATCTCTCCGCTGACTACGATGGGCACCGCAGGGGGACACCCCACCGTGGCCGCCGCCAGTACCCGCCCCGCACACGCCCGCGCGGGCAGGGTTTCGGAGGGGGAGAACAGCGCCTCGCGGATGGACATGACCCGTTTCGGCCTGACCAAAGGCGGAGGACAGAGGGACAGGGGGACTCGGCGGGGAAGGGACAAAAGCACTTCCGTCAGCCCCGCCATATCCCGATCGGTGATGGCGGGCGTGAACATGAGAACCACGTAGTCGGGATCGGCGAACTCGCATTCGATATTGTGTTCGCGTAAATATTCGGCCACCTCAATACCCGTGTAACCGTACGTTTGGGGATAGAGAGTGAGCTTTAAGGGCTCGTCACCGTTGCTTGCGTTGATGCCGTGCCGACTCAGCCTATCCCGACAGGCGTCTACCCGCTGCCGGGTCGCTAGCAGGGAAGGGGCAAAATCCTCGTCGGCCATGACCGCGTTGGCCACGTCCAGGGATTGCAGAATGAGGTAGGAGGGGCTGGTGGAGCCGAACAGGGCAAGAGCCTGCTTGGCGTGATCGCAGAACAAAGTGGGCAGATGGGCGCCGATATGCAGGTACGCGCCACCCGTCAGCACGGGAAGAGTCTTGTGGGCGGAGTCGCAACAGAGATCCGCCCCCAAGTCCATGGGATGACGGCTGGGGGACAGGAATTTCAGATACGCCCCGTGGGCGTTGTCCACCAGTAAAAGCACACCGTGACGGCGGCATACGGAGGACAGACCTTCGATATCCGCCACGTTGCCCAGATAATCGGGGGAGGTCAGATACACCGCCGCAGGGGTCACGTCATCCTCGGAAAGCCGCGTCAGCTCACGATCCAACAGAGTCGGAGAAATAGAACAAGCCAAATATCCGCAGTCCTCGTCGGGGTATAGCCATTCTACGTCCAGATCCAACAGCGCCGCCGCCGAAAGGAAAGTCTTGTGAGCATTCCGACCCGCCAGAATGAGAGGACGGTCAATGCCCTGCTCCCTCGCGTATACCGTCACCAGATAGAGCATCGCCCGGATGCATTGGGACGACCCCTCGGTGGAGTAGTAGGTGGGACACCCGAAGAGGAGGGAAGCATTGCGCTCGCTCTCGCGGATGATGCCCTCGGCCTCGTAGAGGCTGTCCGCACCCGAAACCTCGGTGATGTCGTAAGCCTCGAAACCAAGCAGGGAAGCACCCTTGTGCCCCGGCATGTGCAAGCGCATGGAATCGCTCTCCACGTACCGCTCCACGAAATCCCGTATGGGCGTCGCCATCTTCATGTTGTCACACCTGTATCCCCTCGGGATTCCTTTCTGTGTATTTCGAGAAAATTTCCTGTTTTAAAGTTTTAGGAGATTCTTAAGAACCCTTTTTTAAAAGGGTTCTTAAGCGGGGTTAAGGGGCAGAGCCCCTTATTCCCCCAACTGCCGCGCGATGGCCACCATGATGGCGCACTCCATGCGCTTGCGGAAGAGGTCGCAGCCGTACTTGTAGACGCCCTTGACGGAGCCCGTGGCGTGGTAGGCATTGGCGGCGGAACCGCCCGAGCAGTAGAGACGCGCCCAGCAGTCGCGGCACTCGGGACGGGCGTAGACGTTGCAATCCAAAAACTCGTTCTGGATCTCGGTGTTATCCACACCCTTCCAGACGTCGCCCAGCTTGAACTTCTCCTCGCCCACGAACTGGTGGCAGGGATAAAGGTCGCCCCAGGGGGTGACCGCCATGTTCTCGGTGCCCGAGCCACAGCCCGAAATGCGCTTGTAGATGCAAGGGCCGCCCGTCAGATCGATCATGTAGTGGTAGAAGGTGAAGGGCTTGCCCTCGCGGTCCTTGTCCAGCATGAGCATGGCCAGCTTCTCGTACTGCTCCATGACGATGGCCTTGTCCTCCTCGGTGAGGGCAGAGGGATCGTCGGGGGCGGTGACCACAGGCTCCATGGACAGCTCGGAAAATCCCAGATCCAGCATGACCTGAATGTCCTTGAGGAAGTCGGGGTTGGCGTGGGTGAAGGTGCCGCGCATGTAGTAGCCCTGGCCGTTCCGCGCCTTGACGAGCTGCTGGAACTTGGGCACGATGCGATCAAAGGAGCCGTTGCCCGCGTAGTCTACGCGGAAGCGGTCGTGGATCTCCTTGCGGCCGTCCAGAGAAAGCACCACGTTGTGGCACTCGCGGTTGGCGAACTCAATGACGTCGTCGTCGATGAGCAGACCGTTGGTGGTCAGAGTGAAGCGGAAGTTCTTGCCGTGCTCCTTCTCAATGCCGCGGGCGTAGGCCACCAGATCCTTCACGACCTGGAAGTTGACCAGCGGCTCACCGCCGAAGAAGTCCACCTCCAGATTGCGGCGGCTTCCCGAATTGGCAATCAGGAAATCCAACGCCTGCTTACCCACCTCAAAGGACATAACGGCGCGCTCGCCGTGGTACTTGCCCTGGCTGGCGAAGCAGTAGGAGCAGTTGAGGTTGCAGGTGTGGGCGATGTGCAGGCAGAGCGCCTTGATGACTCCCGAGGTCTTGGCCTTGAGATGCCCCGCCATGGGCTCGAAGGTGTCGGGGGCGAAGAGCTTGCCCGATTCCTTGAGGGCGGCCACATCGTTGTAGCACTCCTCGATGTCGGCCTCGGTAATATCGTCCTTGCCGACGTACTTGTCTTTCATGGCGGCGAGAATGTCCTCGCGGCTCTCGGTCTCAAACAAAGAAATGATGTCGTAGGCTACATCGTCCACCACGTGAACGCCGCCGGAGCAGACGTCCAGCACAATGTTGTAGCCGCCGAGCTTGTATTGATGGATCATGATATTTCCTCTTGGTATATGTTGATTTGATTGTGTTTACATTGGGGTTTTGCGGTGTGCTTCTCCGTAGGTTGTAGGGGCGATTCATGAATCGCCCCTACGATTGTTGGGTGAGCCGTTAAACCCCAATTTGAATGTTTCGATTATCCATAAAAAATGCCGCCAGCAGGCGGCATTTTTATTCCGAGGGCAAATTACTTGCTCTCCTTGCTCTCCTTGGTGCTCTCGCACTGCTGGTTAGCGATACCGCAGCTGGTCTTGCAAGCAGACTGGCAGGAAGTCTGGCACTCGCCGCAGCCACCCTTCTTTGCGCTCTCGCACAGGTTGCGGGTCTCAATGGTCTTGATATGCTTCATGATAGGATTACCTCCGTTAAAAATACTGAATGTATTATAACACAAAACCGCCTCTTTGTCAATACGTTTGGCGAAAAAACTTGACAGCACCGCCCATATATGCTATAATGAAAAAAAAGGAGGTATTCGGCATGACACACGAACAGAATACATCGGTTGCATCTGATCTTCAAAACTCGCCCCAAGCGAAACGCAGACCGTGGTACGTAGGCGTATTGTTGATTGCCTGTATATGCGCGATCCTGCTGGGCTCCTTCGGCGTTTGGTATGTCCTGTCTCTACGAACTATCCCCGCCACCGTGTACGTCAACGGCGTGGAGATTCAGACGGAGGACGCTTACATTCACCGCAAGACCTTTGACGCAAAGAGCTTCTTTTATTATTTGCCGATCCATTGGGGGACGGCGCGAGTGCAGGGGTTCCCCGGAGAATCCGCGAACGTTCCGTTGCTGGCCGTCTGGCAGGAGCTTGGCGCGGAGGTGACGTGGATCAACGATGACCAAGCGGAGATCCTGTACAAAGGAACCCTTTTTGTTCTGACGTTGAGTGAGAAAACCATGTATGCCCTGAACAGCGAACGAACGGATCCTGAATTGAATACCTTGTGTTCTGTGGTTGGAAGTGCGTGGTACGTCTGTGAGCCGCTGGATCATGATATGTTGGTCAGCGAGTCCATTATTCGCTATATCTCTTGGTTTTTGGACGAGACTTTTGTCATCACGTGGGACAAAGATGAGCAGACCATCTCCATTGTAACATCCGACGCCGAATAACCGTTATCCGTTATCCGTTATCCCCAAAAAACAAAGCCGATCTGTTGGACAGGATCACCTGCCCCATAGATCGGCTCTTTTGTTTTGTCAATATCAGGAATGGTTATTCTGCCGTCCCACCTCAAAGGCCAACACCGCCGCCGATGCCGCCGAGGACAAAGACCCGCGGAAATTCCCGTGATACCCGATGCGTACGTTCAGGTCTGCCTCCGACAGCACCGCGCGGGAAATCCCCCGCTTTTCTCCGCCGATAACCAGCAGGAGAGGGAGGGACAAGTCGGCCTCGTAGAGATCCACCGAATCCCGGATCTCGGCGCAGGCGGCGCGGTAGCCCTTTGCCTTGAACAGAGGGATCACCTCGGCGGGCTCCGCCACGAACATGGGCATTTTCTCCGACGTCCCCGCCGAGGAGCGAGCCACAAGCCCCGCCACCCCCATCCAGTTGCGGGGAGGCAGGATCACGCCGTCAGCCCCCGCCGCGTAGAGGGAACGGACGGTATAGCCGAAATTGTAGGGATCCTCAATGCCCTCCAGAAGCACGTAGAAGCCGCCCTCCTTGATCTTGTCCATGGACTCGGACAGGAGGGGAAGGGTACGGTCGGAGCAGACCGCCACGATGCCGCCGTGGGTCTTGCCCGAGGTCAGATTGTCCAGGTCGTCGGGGTGTACCGCCTGGATCTCAAAGCCCAGCTCCTCGGCCTTGTGGCGCAGAAAGCCCAGCTCGCGGGACTTCTTCTCCACACGGGTCTTGTCCACGAACACCGAGAGCACGCGGCGGTCGTTGAACTCACGGATGTCGGGATCCAGTACCGCGGAAATGGCGGTCATGCCCTCGAACAGGTCGGGCGTGTTTACCGAAGTATTTTCGTCAAACATAGAATTTCCTTTCAAACAGATGGATTTTTACGGATAATCTTCACCTCTGCCGCATAGAGTGTCAATGAGAACTCACAGGCAGCAAGGGGGAGTGATAGCATGATGTACATAGCGGCCGATAAGGAGCGGTGCGTGATCCTGGGGACGTATATCGTGGAGAACCGCGCCACCGTACGTCAGACAGCCGCCCGTTACGGGATCAGCAAGAGCACCGTGCACAAGGACGTGACCGAGACTCTCCGCCACGTCAATCGCGGGCTCTGCGAGGAGGTCGCCAAAGTGCTGGAACAGAACAAAAACGAGCGTCACCTGCGGGGCGGGGAAGCCACGAGGCAGAGACACCTGTCGCGGGGAACGCGGAAATAGATACCAAGGGGTGCGGAGCATCCCTTTTTCTATATAATAAATGTACCATATTTTTGGGGAAATGTCAAGATGCAGGGCTGTTTATTTTGTTTTTATCGGGAAATGGGGGTAAAATGTAAACAAATTGTAAAAATCAAGAAAACCCCTTGCGCATTTAAGAAATGTATGGTATAATACATCGGTGTGCGAAAAGCACGCTAAAAAATACACACACAGACGCAATCGGCGGCTCGGTGTCCCGGAAACGGCTTTCCCGGATCAGTCCGCACGTGCCTCTGTGGTGGAAAAAACCGAAGGAGGACATAGAAATGTCTATCATCACCATTAAGCAGCTGCTGGAAGCCGGTGTACATTTTGGTCACCA
>JAZRFR010000232.1:0-6490 GCA_045643785.1 Eubacteriales bacterium
AACGCCCCCTGGTAAACCCAAATTTGAAAACCGCGCCCCTGCAACACGGCAGAGGCGCGGTTTTCTGTTGCCTATCTTGTATCGTCTATCTCGTATCTCCTATTACCCCTCCGTTCTATGCTCCTTCCCTTCCACAGCCGCCGCCGTATTGGGCCGCTCGGCGGCGGGGCGATCCACCCGCTGGGGGGACTTGGCGGGCTTGGGATCGGCTATGGGGTTATGGGTCACGCGGGGCGGGGCTTGCAGGGGCGGGGTGTCGGGATGGTCGTGGGGCGAAGCGGGGGTATCCTCGTCGCGGCGGATACCCTCGTGGAGACCGAAGCTGACGGCGATGGCGTTGTTTACCTCGGCCATCACGTCCTCGTCCAGATGCCCCATCTTCTCCCGCAGGCGGCGTTTGTCCAATGTACGGATCTGCTCCAGGAGTATGACCGAATCCTTGGAGAGACCCACGCGGTCGGCGTAGACGTCAATGTGGGTGGGGAGCTTGGTCTTTCCCATGCGGGAGGTGATGGCGGCGGCAATGACCGTGGGGCTGTAGCGGTTGCCCACGTCGTTCTGGATGATGAGAACGGGGCGCAGTCCCCCCTGCTCCGAGCCCACGACGGGGCTGAGGTCGGCGTAGAATATGTCCCCCCGCCGCACGACCGTGGCGGTCTGGGGCTCTTGGTTTCGGGTGGTGGATGGCATGACGGTTCCTCCGAATATGGGTGACCGCCCAAAAGGGCAGTAAGTGGTTTGTGTGATTAGTGTTGCCCGCCCGCAGGGTGGATAAACAGGTTTTCCCACTTTTGGAAATGGGAAAATTCGCCGCAGAAATCCGCAGAATTCCGCAGGATTCGACGGGGCAGGCGTGAGCCATGGCGACTCCACTCACAGTATATGCGGAGATGGGGGATTTGGTCGAAGGAGATCCATACCGTCGGCTATACATCAAAAAGGGCATCCCGCGACGGGATGCCCTTGCTTTTCCGGATGTCAGTTATTGTCGTAGAAATCAAAGAGGTAGGCGCGGGGAACAATGCTTTCGTCCTCGGAAGACTCCACTACAAGCCAGATCTTGTAGACACCGCACTCCAAGTACCCCTTGACACCGTTCTCCTCAAAGACGTACTTCCCGTCCGTCAGCGTAGCCTGATCGGACAGCCGCACGCCCACCTTTTCCCCCGCCTCATTGAACTCCGCCCAGATGAAGCCGGTGGAATCCTTCTCCACCGCCTTCAGATAGAGACGTTGGGACCCGCCATAGCCGGTTGTCCAGGGATAGTCTGCGGGAATGTGATCGATGGAGGGAGTCTCAAAGAGGGGGGTAAAGACGATATCCGTGCAGTTGCGGACCGTCTCGCCGCCGCTGCCGTAGAGAACGGGATCGAGCTTGTCGTATTCCTCCATGAGAGCCTTGTACTCCTCCTCGGTGAGACGGATCTTTTCGCCGTTTTCAAATTTGAAGTATCCGTCGTCCTCGCTCATCCAGATCTCGCATAGGTGGAGGGTCTTGGTAAGCTTTCCGTCGGAGGTGATCTCAAAGACCGCCCGCTCGCGGCCGAGGCCGTCGGTTGTTTCCTTGATGCTGTAGATGCGGCCGTCTTCGTCCATGCCGCCCATGCCCCACTCAAAGGCGAAATCGATGTAGCCCTCCAAGGGGACTACCTTGCCCTTCACTGTGGTAAAGATGCTGAAGATCACGTAATCATCGGTCATGAGGAGTAGCTCGTCCTTCCCGTCGCCGTTGAGGTCGATCTCGCAGTAGCCATAGGCCTTCTCGCCGCCCTCGGGGAAGGCCTGGGAGAAGGTGCCGTTATCGGGACAGTATCGGATTCCGAGGCCAAAGAGTTGATTGTAGATCTGAAATTCCGCATCGCTGTCGAACGTAAAGTAGTTGTCAAATTTTCCCGACGTAAAGCCTGTCCGCGCCTCGGGCATATAGGTGACCATCTCCTTGAAGGTGGTCTTGATGGCATCGTAGGAGGAAAAGTCGGCGGGAAGCCGAGGATCGGGCAGCTCGACCAGCGGGAAGATCATGCAGGGGGCCTTCAGCTTTTGCTCCATCCCGTAGTTTTGGAAAAGGAGATTGAATTCTTCGCTGAGGGCATCGTACCGCTCTTTGTCGATGGGCTGTCTCTCTCCGTCCACCACCTCGAAATACTCTATGGATTCGCGCTTATTATTCTTGACCACGTAGGTTACAGCGAACTCGGTATCCGATACCAACTCAGTGCCGTCTACCCGGCAGTGTGTCGCCGCGGTGTCCACCCGCTTTTCCTCCGTGCCCGAGATCGTCTCGGCAATAAAGAATATCCGTCCCGACGCGTCAAAGTACCAATCCTCTCCCTCATGTTCATAGGCCAGCAGCATGGGGGTTTTTCCGTCCAGCGTAAAGATTGCTTTCATCTGAATGATAGAGGACAGGAGCAGCAGCTCGGGGGTGCCGTTGCCGTCCATGTCCTTGTAGGCATACGCCATATTCTCGGGGTCCTTACAGGCGTTGACCACGGCGTAAACCGCCTCCGCAACGGCAGCCTCCCCCTCGTCCATGCCTTTGGTATCGGGGGGCGTGAGGATCTCACCGTTCTGCTTGGCGGTAAGCAGGGCGGTATACTCCTCGATGATGCCATCGTAGGCGGCTTTCTGTTTCTCGTAGGTCTTGTCGGGATCGCCGCAGGCGGTGAGAACCGCAAGAGCGAGAACGCATAAGATCAGCGCAAGGATCCGTTTCATAATGAGTTTCCTTTCTTTGTTTTTTGAGACATATCCTCTACTCATATAAACACGGCGGGGAGGTGGGATATGACAAAAAGCTTGAAAATTTTCTTTCCGCTCTATTATATCACATATTCACGGAAATTGCAAGACATTTTCAAGGTCTCGTTGTGTTTTTTCGTGGTCGTTTGACCGTGTACGAACGTAAAGCCGTTTTCGTTAGCAATCCCCACCCCCACATTGCGAAAATCTCCCCGATTCACAAACCGTTCACCGATTATTAACAAAGAAATCAGGGGCAAAATTCAAAAAAGGGCTTGACAAATCGGGGGAAAAGTGGTACATTATAGGCGTCGGTTAGCACTTGACCCGTTTGAGTGCTAAAAACGTCAAAAATCCCGCAGAAAGGCAGAGATCACGCCATGGAAGAACGCCATGAGGAATTGAGCGAGCGAAAAAAGCTCATACTAAAGGCTATCGTAGATGCCCATATCGCCGACGGCGAGCCCGTTGGCTCCAAATATCTGATGGAATCCAAGCAGATCCCCTGCTCCTCTGCTACCATCCGCAACGAAATGGCCGAGCTGGAGGCTCTGGGTTACCTGGAACAGCCTCACACCTCCGCAGGCCGAGTGCCAAGTGAGCGGGGCTACCGCTTCTACGTGGACACGCTCGTGGAGCATTACGCCATGACGGCGCGGGAGATCTTCCAGATCAACGAGCTGCTCAAGGAGAAAATGGCCGAGCTGGATCACATCCTGCTCACCGCCTCCAAGGTAGCCTCCAACCTCACCAACTACACCGCCTTCGCCATCAAGCCGAGAGCTTCCAGCATCACCGTCCGTCGCTTCGACGCGGTGTATTTGGATGATAGTACCTTCATTTTAGTGCTGGTAGCCTCCAACGGCCAGGTCAAGACCAAGACCGTACGCCTCTCGGATATGCCTCTCATCTCCACGGCGGTGACGGATCTTCTGGCGGCGACGCTCAACGAGCACCTGCAGAACCTGTCCGTGGGCGAGATCACCCTCCCCATCATGATGGAAATGGAGAAAGCCATGGGCAGCCGCGCCGAGCTGGTTTCGGTGGCGGTGAAGGTCATTTACGAGGCCATGAACGAGTTGGATCAGGGTGAGCTGAAGGTCAGCGGTATGGACCGACTGCTCCAGTACCCCGAGTTCAACGACCCCGACCGCATGAAAGAGGTGCTGGGCGCCATCGAGCAGAAGGACGACATTCTGCGTATGGTTTCCGATCCCACGGGAACGGGTGACGTAAGCGTGGTCATCGGCTCCGAGAGCGCCGTGAAGGTCATGGATCGCTCGGCTCTGGTCTACAAGCCCATCGTGCAGAACGGCAAGACCGTGGGCGCCATCGGCGTGCTGGGTCCCGCCAGAATGGACTACGCCAAGGTGCTGGCCACCCTGGAGGGCATTTCGGGCAACGTAGAGTCCCTGCTCTCCCCCGAACAAAAGCAACTTGCGGACGGCGGGCATGCTTCCCCGTCCCGCGACGAATAAAGAAAGGAAGATTCGACATGAGTGAAAACGAAAAGAATCTTGACACCGAGTCTGTAGGCGAGATTCCCGCCGAGGAAACGCCCGCGGTCGAGACCCCCGAGGAGCCCGCCGACGAGGGCAAGCTCAAGGGCGGAGATAAAAAGAAGCTCAAGAAAGCCGAGGCCGAGCTGGCCGAGACCAAGAAGAAGCTGGAGGCCGCCGAAGCCGCTCTGTCCGAGGAGAAAGACAAGTACCTGCGGATGCTGGCCGAGTACGACAACTTCCGCCGCCGCACCGCCAAGGAAAAGGAGACCATTTACGGTGACGCCACCGCCGACACCGTCAAGGGTCTGCTTCCCGTCATTGACACGCTGGAGCGCGCCGCCGCGGGCTTGACTCCCGAGGACGCCGAGTCCCCTCTGGGCAAGGGCATCACCATGACCCTGAAATCCGCCACCGACGCCCTCGCCAAGCTGGGCGTGGAGGAGGTTCCCACCGACGTATTCAACCCCGACATCCACAACGCCGTGATGCACGTGGAGGATGAATCTCTGGGCGAGGGCGCCATCGTCGCCGTCTTCCAGAAGGGCTACCGCAAGGGCGACCACATCATCCGCTACGCCATGGTACAGGTAGCGAACTGAGTGCGCCAAGGGCTCTGCCCTTGGAACCCGCTCAAACCCTTTTTGAAAAAAGGGTTTGAGAATCCCAAAAACTTTCGAATAGGTAATTCCTATATATAAAAACCCTGTAAAAAATATCTGATATAAAAGGAGAACATTATTATGGCAAAGATTATCGGTATCGACCTTGGTACGACCAACTCTTGCGTCGCAGTATTTGAAGGCTCCGAGCCCATCGTTATCCCCAACCCCGAAGGGGCACGACCCACCGCCTGCGTGGAGGCCTTCTCCAAGACCGGCGAGCGCATGGTAGGTCAGGTGGCCAAGCGTCAGGCCATCACCAACCCCGACCGCACCATCGTCTCCATCAAGCGTCACATGGGTACTAATTTCAAGACCACCATTGACGGCAAGAACTACACCCCTCAGGAGATCTCGGCCATGATCCTGCAGAAGATGAAGGCTGATGCCGAGGCATATCTGGGCACCACCGTCACCGACGCGGTCATCACGGTTCCCGCTTACTTCACCGACGCACAGCGTCAGGCCACCAAGGACGCCGGTAAGATCGCCGGTCTGAACGTCCAGCGTATCATCAACGAGCCCACCGCCGCCGCTCTGGCCTACGGCATGGACAAGGAGAACAACCAGCGCATTCTGGTCTTCGACCTGGGTGGCGGTACATTCGACGTATCCCTCCTGGAGATCTCCGACGGCGTGTTCGAGGTGCTGGCCACCGCGGGTAACAACCGTCTGGGCGGCGACGACTTCGACCAGCGCATCATAGGCTGGATGGCCGACAAGTTCCAGAGAGAGAACGGCGTTGACCTGCGCACCGACAAGATGGTCATGCAGAGACTGAAGGACGCCGCCGAGAAGGCCAAGATCGAGCTGTCCGGTATGTCCCAGTCCGACATCAACCTGCCCTTCATCACCGCAACCGCCGCAGGTCCCCTCCACTTCGAGGCTACTCTGACCCGCGCCGAGTTCGACCGCATCACCGCCGACCTCGTTGAGGCAACCATGGGTCCCACCAAGCAGGTCATCCGCGACGCGGGTGTCAGCGTGGACAAGATCGACAAGATCCTCATGGTGGGCGGTTCCTCCCGTATTCCCGCTGTGCAGGAAGCCGTTAAGAAGTACCTGGGCAAGGATCCCTTCAAGGGCATCAACCCCGACGAGTGCGTAGCCATCGGCGCGGCCATTCAGGGCGGCGTGCTGGGCGGCGACGTTAAGGATCTGCTCCTGCTGGACGTTACCCCCCTGTCCCTGGGTATTGAGACCATGGGCGGTGTCTTCACCCGCATCATCGACCGCAACACCACCATTCCCGTAAAGAAGAGCCAGGTATTCTCCACCGCCGCCGACGGTCAGACCTCGGTTGAGATCCACGTCCTGCAGGGCGAGCGCGAGATGGCCGCTTACAACACCACCCTGGGTCGCTTCTCCCTGGACGGCATCGTTCCCGCTCCCCGCGGCATTCCCCAGATCGAGGTGACCTTCGACATCGACGCAAACGGTATCGTAAACGTATCCGCAAAGGATAAGGGCACCGGCCGCGAACAGCACATCACCATCACCTCCTCCACCAACATGAGCCAGGATGACATCGACAAGGCCATCAAGGGCGCCGAGCGCTTCGCCGAGGAGGACAAGAAGGCCAAGGAG
>JAZRFR010000233.1:0-5495 GCA_045643785.1 Eubacteriales bacterium
TAAAACTTAAAAAAATATTATCAAATAATCTTTTTTAAAAGTTCTTGAAAAGGGGTCTGGGGGAAAACTTCTTTCAAGAAGTTTTTCCCCAGGCGTTCTCTCGCTCCCCTGCAAGCCCCAATTTGAACATTATTCTCAAAAAGAGAGCGCCTCCCAAATGGGAAGCGCTCTGATTTTTTCGCTTATTTTTCCTCGTCCTCGTCCTGCGCCATCTGCTTCTGTTGGGCGGCCAGCATCATATCCTTGACCTTCATGAGTCTGGTCGTGTTCCCTCGCTCGTTCTCCTCCAGCTTCATCTTGATGGTCTTGATGGTCTCGAGGTAGCGGGGCATCATGATATACTCCAGGGCGTTGACGCGGCGGCGGGTCTTTTCGATCTCCTCGGCCAGCATCTGGGCGGTCTTTTCCATCTCCGCCAGCTTGACGAGATCCGCCAGAATATCGTTGAGCTCTCTGGCGGCGGCGTCCAGCTCGCCCGAGGTGAAGGCCATACCGTAGTTGTAGCCGTCGGCGCCTCCTTCGGAAAGCACCTGCAGGGAGAACACGGGAACCGTCACGCTCATGACGTTCTTGTAGCTGACGTCCAGCTTACCCTCTTTTTTAGGCAGAATCAGGGCTTCCTTGAGCATATTGGGGCTGGCGGTGGCCGCGGCGACGCCAAAGCTGCCGTACACCTTTGCCAGGGAGGCCTCCACCCGCTCGCGGAGTTCTTTATTCTCGCGGACGACCTCGAGGAATTTCTTCATGAGCTCGTCGCGCTTATCCTTGAGCAGTTTGTGGCCGCGGCGAGCCGTGGTATAGCGCGCCTGCACCTTTTTCAGTTCCATCCGCGTGGGATTCACTCTAAGTTCTGCCATGGTTCTGTCCTTTCGTGGGGGAACGAAGAACGAGGGGCTCTGCCCCTGTCCCCCGGTCAAGACCCTTTTGCAAAAGGGTCTTGACAATCCCCAAAAACTTTGGAAATCGGGTATGCTTGGGAATTACTTTTCGATGAGCTTGATGCTCTTGATATACATGGTATCACCCACGGTGGACTGATCGTAGAAGTCCACGCGGATGAGGTTGATGTCGCCCGTCCAGTAGGAAAGCTTAGTCAAATCGATGGTAATGGTATGGTACTCTCCATCCTTGGTAATGGGGCACATGACCTGGTACTTGGCGTCGGGACCTGTG
The DNA here is from genome assembly GCA_045643785.1 of Eubacteriales bacterium. Classification (GTDB taxonomy): domain Bacteria; phylum Bacillota; class Clostridia; order Oscillospirales; family CAG-272; genus CAMEON01. The sequence continues at coordinate 1,174 of JAZRFR010000233.1, forward strand.
ACGTCACCCACGCAGAGGAACACCTGGAGATTGACCGCCTTATTCGATGTATCGGTGGGGCTCTTGTAGGTGATCTCCATCGCCTTATAGTCATCCGCCTTCAGGAGGGGCATGGACTGACCAAAGGAGAGGTAGAACAGGGCGTCGCCCCCCGTCACCACAGCCTTCAACGCTGCTTCGGCTTCGTCATAGGTAACCGTTGCGCTGTTGGTACTGGAAATGGCATCCTTGGTAAATGCCTGGGAGAAGTCCAGATTCGTGTAGTCCAGTTCCTGCAGTCCCTCGATCTTAAAGAAGGCGTCCTCGGGGTTATCGGTGACCACGACCTTGATCTTGCAGGTCTTTTTCTTGAGGGTCAAGGTGACCTCGGTCTCGCCCGTCTTCAGGGCGGTGACGATACCCTTGTCGTTCACGGAAATGATGCTTTCATCATACCCCGTAAAGGTCATAACGTCGGTTTGCTCGTCGGACACGTAGTATTCCGTAAAGGAGCCGTCACCCCAGGTCATCTGCGCGCGGAGCTGAGGCTTATAGATGGAACGCTCGTGCAAGTAAATGGTGTAGGTATCGTGGACGGGGGTCAGCTCCACGGCCTGAGCAGGTCTGCCGGGCTTGGTTCCCTCTTCGGTGACACAGATGTGGAACAGGAAGGAGATATCCTCATACCAGACCTCCACGGCTGTGGTACCCACGCCTACGAGGGTAACCGTCCAGTCAGCGTTGTCAATGGTACAGACCGACTCGTCATACACCTTGAAGGTGATACCCTCGGCGCCTCTCTTGAGGGTGGTCTCCTCAAAGTAGGCATCGTATTCACGGACACGGAGGATGAAGGACTTCTTATCCAGCGAGTAGGTGTAGACGTCCTTATCGGGGCGGATCATGGCGACATAGCGGTCTTCCTTGGCCAGAGCCTCACCGCGGACAAAGGTTTCATTCAGACAGGGCTTGGTGCGCTCGGCATTCATATCGTTGCTGTCAGACAGCTTCAGGGTAATGGGCTGAACGCGGGTGTTCCAGGTGCCCCAGCCCTCACCGTGAGCGTAGATCACGCGGAGCTTGTCGGCATCCTCGGAGAGCTTGATGTGGCCGTTTCGGCGAGAGGAGATACCGGCGTTATGCAGGTGGGTCAGAGTTCCCTCGCGGACGGCGTCCACCAGGGTGAATTCCATCCCGTCATCCGACTCGTACACGGCGATCCAGCTGGAGGGACCCATACGGGAGCCCGTGGCGATGCCAATGAACTTGCCCCACTCCTCCACGTACTTGACGTCGATGGAGTCGGTGTTCTTCTTGACGGCGCTGCCGTGGTTTTGGATGGTGGCAGGCCAGTTCTCGTCGGTGGCGTCTGCGGTAGCCACCATGGTATACTCACCCGAGGGGGCGGCGTTGGTGTAGTAGATATACAGGGTGCCGTTCAGCTCCACGAAGGAGGGCTCACCCATACCGAACTTGCCGTAGGCCTCATCGTAGTAGAAGATGGGCTGAGGCTCGTAGCCGCCCCAACCGCTGCCGTTCCACTTTTCAAAGGGACCGTCGGGGTTCTTGGAACGGGCGACGAAAACGTTGTTGCAGGAGCCGGTCTCGTTGAGGGTGGAGGTGTAGCCCAGGTAGTAGTAGCCGTTGAAATAGACCACACCGGGGTCACAGTTGGAAAAGTGATCCATGGAGCCCTGGGTAGGAGTCAGGACGATCTTCTCGTCGGTCCAGGTCTCACCGCCGTCGGGGGAGTGGCGGTAGGAGATCCAGTCCCATTCGCCCGGAATGGTACCCACGCAGGCGAAGTAGGCATCCACCGAGCCGTCGTCGTTGTAGAGGTAGGTCACGCCGTAGCGGTAGCCCCAGCTCTGATCCTCGGGCAGCTGATAGATATCGTAACCCAGGCCGGTGACCGCCATGTCAATATCCTTGGAGAGATCGGGAGCCACGGTTTCAATGCGGTTGACCTCGAAATAATCCTCCTCGGTCTCAGCGGCGGTTTCGGAGGTGGTTTCGGAGGTGGTTTCATCGGTTGCGGTGACGTCCTCCGCAGAGGTATCGGCGGGATCGCCGGTACTGACGGGATCGGCAAGCTCCGTACAACCCGCCAATAACGCGACGGTCAGCAGAAGGGACAATCCCAGGAGAATCAAATGCTTTTTCATGATCGTATTCCTTTCATTAAAGAGTGCGGTCAAATCTCCAAAGAGAAGCTTACTTGATGGGCCAATACTTCTCCACCAGCTCGGGCTTGATACGCTTCATTTCCGAACGGGGCAGGATGGAGAGCAGCTCCCAACCGAGATCCAGGGTCTCCTCAATGGAGCGGTTCTCGGTAAAGCCCTGGTTGATATATCTCTCCTCAAAGGCGTCGGCGAACTTGGCGTAGAGACGGTCCATGGGGGTCAGGGCGGCCTCGCCCAGCACCACCATCAGCTCCTTGGCCTCCTTACCTCTTGCGTAGGAGGAGAAGAGCTGGTTCATGGTACCTGCATGATCCTCGCGGGTCTTGCCCACACCGATACCCTTATCCTTCAGACGGGACAGGGAGGGGAGCACGTCCACGGGGGGCATATAACCCTTGCGGTACATTTCGCGGGAGAGGATGATCTGTCCCTCGGTGATGTAGCCGGCCAGGTCGGGAATGGGGTGGGTCTTGTCGTCCTCGGGCATGGAGAGGATGGGGATCATGGTGATGGAGCCCTCGGAGCCCATCTTACGGCCTGCGCGCTCGTACATGGTGGCCAGGTCGGTGTAGAGGTAACCGGGATAGCCGCGGCGACCGGGAACCTCCTTACGGGCGGCGGACACCTCGCGGAGGGCCTCGGCGTAGTTGGTGATGTCGGTCAGGATGACCAGCACGTGCATATCGCACTCAAAGGCCAGGTACTCGGCGGCGGTCAGCGCCATACGGGGGGTGGAAATACGCTCGATGGCCGCGTCGGAGGCCAGGTTGATGAAGAGAACGGTGCGGTCGATAGCGCCCGTCTTCTTGAAGTCGGAGATGAAGAAATCGGCTTCCTCGAAGGTGATACCGATGGCGGCAAAGACCACGGCGAACTTGGAATCCGAGCCGCGAACCTTCGCCTGTCTGGCGATCTGGGCGGCGAGGTTTGCGTGGGGCAGACCCGAGCCCGAGAAAATGGGCAGCTTCTGACCACGGACGAGGGTATTCAGTCCGTCGATGGTGGAAACACCCGTCTGGATGAACTCGGAGGGGTAGTAGCGGGCGGCGGGGTTGATGGGAGTGCCGTTGATGTCCAGGGACTTGTCGGGGATGATGGGCGCGCCGTCGTCGATGGGCTCACCCATACCGTTGAACACGCGACCCAGCATATGCTCGGACACGGGAAGCTCCACGCCGTGACCCGTAAAGCGCACCTTGGACTCGGCCAGGTTCAATCCTGCCGAGGACTCAAAGAGCTGTACCAGGACGTTACGGCCGTTGACCTCCAGCACGCGGCAACGGCGGACGTCACCGTTGGGGAGCTGGATCTCGCCCAGCTCGTCGTACTTGACACCCTCCACCTGCTTGACCAGCATGAGGGGGCCGGCGACTTCTTCTATGGTTTTGTATTCTCTAATCATGTTCTGAATCCTCCACAATCAGACCAGCTTGGCAGCCTGAACCAGCTCGTCCAGCTGCTCGGTCATCTCGGCGGTGATCTTTTCTGCCTCGGCCTTGTAGGTAGCGTAGGGCACGGCCTTGAAGCGGCCGATGCGCTCGCGGACGGGCAGGTTGGAAAGCTTCTCGATATCGGCGCCGTCGGCAATGGCACGGCGAGCCTTGTCCTCAAAGGCGAAGACCAGCTCCATCATGGCGTACTGCTTATCCAGGGCGGTGTAGCAGTCCTCGTCCTCGAAGGCGTTCTGCTGGAGGAAGTCCTCACGGATGGAGCGGGCGGATTCCAGGGTCAGGCGATCCTCGGCGGACAGAGCATCCACACCCACCAGCTTGACGATCTCGTTGAGGGAGTCCTCCACCTGGAGGGTCTTGAGGCAACGGCCGGTGAACTCCATCCACTTGGGGGAGACATGCTCGGCGAACCAAGGCTCCAGACGGTCGCGGTAGAGGGAGTAGGAATTGAGCCAGTTGATGGCGGGGAAATGGCGGCGGTAGGCCAGGGAGGAGTCCAGCCCCCAGAACACCTTGACGATACGCAGGGTTGCCTGGGTTACGGGCTCGGAAATATCACCGCCCTGGGGAGACACGGCACCGATGGCGGACAGAGCGCCCATACGGCCGTCGGAGCCCAGGCAGACCACCTGACCCGCGCGCTCGTAGAACTGAGCGAGACGGGAGGTGAGGTAAGCGGGATAGCCCTCCTCACCGGGCATTTCCT
>JAZRFR010000234.1:0-1959 GCA_045643785.1 Eubacteriales bacterium
CCCGCTTAAGGGACTTTTGAAAAAGTCCCTTAAGAATCCCCAAAACCTTTAAATAAGGATCAAGAGGGAAAACAATGAATAAAACACACATTCTGTTCGATTTGGACGGCACTCTGACCGATCCCGGCATGGGAATCACCAATTCGGTGGCTCATGCGCTGGCGCATTTCGGTATCACCGTGACCGACCGTTCCGAGCTGTACCGCTTCATCGGCCCGCCGCTCATAGATTCCTTCATGGAATACTACGGCTTTACCGAGGAGCAGGCCGTCGAGGCGGTAAAGGTCTACCGCGAGTATTTCGCCGACCGAGGCTGGGCGGAGAACACGGTCTACGAGGGCATCGAGGCTCTGCTGGCCGAGCTTGTGGCCGCGGGGAAGACCCTGTTGGTGGCCACCTCCAAGCCCCAGGTATTCGCCGATAAGATTCTGACCCATTTCGGGCTGGACAAGTATTTCACCCACATCTGCGGCGTGGCGCTTCAAGCTCCCCGTGGGTACAGTAAGGCGGACGTTATCCGCGAGGCTCTGGCCAAGGCGGGGGTGACGGATCTCTCCACCGCCGTGATGGTGGGCGACCGCCACCACGATATTGACGGTGCCAAGGCCGTGGGACTCCCTTCCATCGGTGTCCTATACGGCTACGGCGACAGGGAAGAACACGAGGCCGCAGGAGCGGATGCCATCGCCGAGAGTGTGGCGGAGTTGAAAACGGCATTGCTGTCATAAATGTAGGGGCGATTCATGAATCGCCCGCCAAAAAGCAACGGGCGATTCGTGAATCGCCCCTACAAGGATCGCATAAATAAAAATACAAGGAGATATAGAAAATGGAAAGCTACAAGAGAGAATTTATTGAGTTTCTGCAGTCCGCAGGGGTTCTGAAGTTCGGTGATTTCACCGCCAAGAGCGGCCGCAAGATCCCCTACTTCATCAACGCCGGTATGATCAAGACCGGTAGCGACATCGCCACTCTGGGCGAGTTCTACGCCCGCGCTTACTTTGAGAAGCTGGGCAAGAAGCCCGCTGTACTGTACGGACCTGCCTACAAGGGCATTTCCCTGTCGGTATCCGCCGCTGTGGCTCTGTCCAAGAACGGTCTGAACGTGCCCTTCTTCTTCAACCGCAAGGAAGTGAAGGATCACGGCGAGGGCGGCACCTTCGTGGGTTACGTCCCCACTCCCGGTGAGGAGATCGTCATCATTGAGGACGTCATCACCGCCGGCACCGCCATCCGCGAGAGCATGGAGATCCTCTCCCACGTAGAGGGCGCCAAGGTAGCCGCTACCTTCATCATGGTTGACCGCAAGGAAAAGGGTCAGACCGACAAGGGCGCTATGCAGGAGATCGAGGAGCAGTTCGGCTTCCCCGTGTACTCCATCGTGGACGTCTACGATATCATCGAGTACCTCGAGGAAGACCCCGCCAACGAGGAGAACGTCACCCGCATCAAGAACTACCTCGCCGTCAACGGCGCGAAGGCGTAAGGCGCGACCGGGAGGAACTTCTTGAAAGAAGTTCCCCCCGGACCCCCTTCAAGAACTTTCAAAAAAGGTATATTGAAGAGCAAAGCAGAATTTCAAAGCTTTGAGAAAGGAATTCTTATGCCAAGAAGTCTCATCAGCATTCTGGATCTGTCCATCCCCGAGCTGGACGATCTGATTGCAACCGCCAACGATATTATTGAAAATCCCGGGAAGTACGCCGAGGTGTGCAAGGGCAAGAAGCTGGCGACCCTGTTCTTCGAGCCTTCCACCCGTACCCGTCTTTCCTTTGAGGCGGCTATGCTGGAGCTGGGCGGCTCGGTTCTCGGATTCTCCGAGGCCAACAGTTCCTCTGCATCCAAGGGTGAGTCGGTAGCCGATACCGCCAAGGTCATCAGCTGCTACGCCGATATTATCGCCATGCGCCATCCCAAGGAGGGTGCGCCTTACGTGGCGGCAACCAATGCAACCATCCC
>JAZRFR010000235.1:0-3025 GCA_045643785.1 Eubacteriales bacterium
GGCAGGTGATCCGGTAGATACCGTGTTGGAGAATGCGAATGGAACGACAGCCTTGCACAATGCCTGCGGGTTGAGCCATGTGGAGATAGTAAGATGGCTTGTCGCTAACGGAGCCAACACCAAGGCCAGGACCGCCAAGGGTGCCACCGTGGCTATGTGCGTAGGTGGGCCAAACGCGAAAGCCATCAACAAGATTTTGCAGAGAAAACCTGCACCTCCCGCAACCAAGGCAGGCAACGCCCCCAACAGCGTCGCGTACAAAACCGTCAAGTTCCTCTACAATGATGGCAACACCTCCAGCTTCACCTTCGGGAAAAGCAATCGAGCCACTATATCTCGCGAAATCCCACCGGGCTATGGTAACTTTGTTTCCTATACCAAGACCGGCTCCAATACCGCCAGAATAGAATGGGCTGAATGGGAGTTCATGGGCTCCTACATCATGACCTTCACCTCTCCTACCAGCGGCACTGCAACCGCTACCGAACGGGGCGAAGGTATGAACGAGCGTTACGTGAACGTGGCTTTTACGATAAAATAATAAAGCCGGATATACTCTTTAATACAAAGTCTAATCTATTTGGATAAAACAATGAAACATAAATTCCTACTCTCTATCTTTTGTGCCTGCATGGGGCTGACTTCTACCGCTCTGGCTGACAATTACCCCCTGCATACTGCTGTGCGTCAAGGACGCCCCTCACGTGTAAGGGCTTCGCTGAATTCGTACAGAGTCAACCAACGTGATGCTTCTGGCATGACCCCGCTGATGTATGCGGCGTCGAACGATCGCTCCACCTCAGCGAGCATCTTGTTGCAAAACGGCGCGTACGTGGATGCTCAAACGGAAAATTACGGCACGACAGCCCTCATGCTCGCAGCGATGAATGGCTACCACGAGGTGGTGGAGGTGTTGTTACGGCACGGTGCCAGCATCAACATGGGCAACAAAAACGGCTTCACCGCGCTCATGCTGGCCGCGTGGAAAGGCCAGGCACGTACCGTGCGCCAGCTGCTGAATGCCGGTGCTAACCCCAGAATACGCGATAATACCGGTGGCACCGTCATGAATCATGCCTCAACGGAGGAGGTTTGCGCCATTCTGGAAAGTTATACCGGGATGAAGCGTCCGCGCAATAAGACGTTTGCTGCGCCCACTCCCACTTACACACCCGCTCCCACCTATACTCCGGCGCCCACGTATACACCCGCCCCCAGCTATACCCCTACGCCGATGACGCCTACCGCGTCCCCGTCATCGTTTACCACCGGCGTTTCTTCAATGGATGGTTGGATTGACTACCATAAGCGAACAGTCTCCAGCAATGATTTGTCATTCATGTATGAGACCTACGAGTCTTACGTGACGAATCTCCAGTCGGGTAACGTAGATAGCCTGCGAGATCTGGTAAGGGCTCGGTATGAATACGTCAACAAATGGCCGAATCGTGAGTTCCAGGTGATTGATTACATAGTCAGCGGCAATGTAATCCAGATTCGCTCCTCCTTCAAATGCACCAGCACCACCGGCGAGGTAACGACAGGCTACACCAAGACCACCTACCACATATCGCCCAATAATCGCATCCAGGCATACCGTTACGATATATCGACCTCCGCGCCTCCGGCCTTCTCTGGGAACTGATAGGCGCGTGAATGTGAAGTTCTGACTACAGGCCGCCGCAGTCTTTGGACTGTGGCGGCCTTTTTTACGGTTTGGCGGCTTATTTTCGGCACTGCGTCAAAAAAGTCGCGTGAATGACGGGGAGGTTAGCTGCCTGAGTTTGAGCCGGAGGTAATCAACGGAAGGTAGACCTCGGGTTTTGAGTTGGATGCGGGCAATCATAGAGTTCATCCCTTCAATTCGTCCCGAGGTCAGCCGATATCGGAAAAAGTTAAGCACCTGCTGTGCATGCCTTGAAAGCGTTTTTGCTAAACGGTTGAATGGCTTTAGAGTTGACGCTTCGGCCAACGCTATCCAGTCCCCAAAAGCGGTAGCACACTTCTTGAAGCTCGAAAACTGAAATACGAGCCTGAGTTTCTCTTTGAGCAGATATGCTTCCTGTAATGGTTGATTGATTTGCAGTATCTTATCTAATTCTTCCCGTTTATCATCGCTCAGATTCTCCTCTCCGCAGAGAAATAAGTAGCGCTTTCCTTTTACTAGCTTTTTCTCCTCTTTCTCCAAGCTCTTACACAGTTCCCTTCTCACCTCATCTACGGCATCATTCACGTTTTTGATGATATGAAATGGATCAAACGATATGCTCACATGGGGCAAATGTTCACGCAATGCTTTGAGATATGCATTTCCTCTATCAATGCTCACTACCTCAATATCTTCTTTTTGTTCCGGCGTCAGGCTACGGAAAAATCCATCCAGACTTGCTTTACCCTTACCTTCCTTAAGCCAGAGTATTTCTCCGGTACCGCCATCTATTACGCATGTCACGAACTTCTTATCACGCCCCAGATATTTCTCATCTATAATCAATGCGCGCCTGCCGTCCATGCAAATCGGGCGTACTTCATCCAAGAGGGTGAGGATGTCCTTATCTGCTCGTAGAATACTGCTCTGAGACAAGCGCAAAAGCCTGGAAAGCAGTCTTGCTGATGTCTCCTGCATTAACCTTGCAATGTACCCCATAAGGCGAAGAGTCATGCAACGTTTTGGGTGTATGCCATGAGGCCTTACCACTGCGTATTTCGAGCAATGAGGACAGTATAAACAGGGCGTCTCAATCTGCAACTCAATGTCGTACTGCATGTAGGGGGTATCTACTACGGAAAGTTGGCGACATCCTCGCCTTTGCATTCGTTGATTGCATAACCTACACCTGAATGTCTCAGAAGAGACAAACTCGTACTTGACAACTATCTGATTCCCTGTACAATCTGACGCAGAGGTGCGCCAACCCTTCATTTCAAGAGCCGGTATAACATTCATTCCAACCACATATTACCACAACTCTTGGTGGGTGGCGCACCTCAGTCCGTCATTCCGCGACTTTTTTGACGCAGTGCC
>JAZRFR010000236.1:0-2543 GCA_045643785.1 Eubacteriales bacterium
GTGGGGAGGGTGGCCAGGAAGCGGTGAAAGTAGGGCTTGACCGTCTCGGCGCGGGTCTGCTGGAGCATGATCTCGGATACCAGGACGCGGTATGGGTCGCGGGACTCTCTCCAGGGGAGATCGCGGCGGTTTTCGCGGTACCAGTCCAGAAGGAGGGGGACGGCGGCGGGGGAGAGGGGCATAGGTGAAACTCCCTTTCAAGTGAATTATTTTTCGTAACTATTATAGCATAGACGGGGTGAGTTGTCAATCACTCTTTCTCAAAACAAAAAAGAGCCCACAGGCTCTTCTTTGCAAGCAATCAGAGTTGCATGACGGTCTCTCGGTTCAGCTCCTGCCCCTCAAATCCAACCGACTTCACCGCCGTGTCCTCCTCGGTGACGTAGCGGTACACCCCCGAAGAGGTGTCCATACAGCAGGTGTACAGGGTGCGGTGACACTTTCCCTCGGGCGTTACGACCGAGCCCGCCGTGGGAGACACCGCTCCCAGAATGCGGAAGAACTGCGCCACGGCGTAGTCACCGCCGCCGTCCTTCCCTGCCTCCTCTGCCCCATCCTTGGCGGCCTTTAGGGCGGCCTCCTTGGCGGTCTCCTTGGCGGTCTGCTCCATCCACCACCGCCGCAGGGTGGCGGCGCGGACGAAGCGGGAGGTCGAGGAGTAGTCCCCGGGGAGTCCCGGGAGCTCGGTGGATCCCGGTTCGTCTCCTCGCATGGCGCGGCAGGCGCGGAGGGCGGCCAGCTGCTCGGGATAGGTGGGGTCGTTGGCGAGTACCCCTGCCCCATCGGGGCGGTCTCCATAGATCTTCATCCCCGTCGCCGTCACCTCCAGGATCAGCCCGCCGTGGGCGGGGTCGGCATCGGTGATATGCCAATGGAGGGGGGCGGTACCCACCGTGCTTGAGAAGGGCTTGTCCACCACGCAGATATCCGTGAGGGCGGCGCGCGCCTCCTCCACGGTAGCGCAGGTGCCCAACAGGTAGGGGATCAGCTCCCAGGGGGCGAGGTTGAACCAACCGGCTCGGGGGACGGGCGCATAGGCGGCGTTCCCTGCAAAGCGCAAACCCGCCATGCAGAGTCCTTTTTCGTTCATGGCCTCGGCGTAGAGGGGGTATCCGTCTATGACGGCGGCCATGCCCAGAAGGGCGTAGTGGTGGATCTGGGGGTAGCTGTCGGCAAAGTGGAAGGGATAGCGGCGGGGGTGAGGATCACCCGCTCCCCGAAGTGGGTGTCCAGATCCAGGGTGCGGCCGAAGAGGTGGCGGCCGTCAGCGGTAGGCAGAGAGAGGGAGGTACACATGGAAAAACTCCTTTTTTGAGGGAGTATGCGCAGGAGATAGCAGGCATATACAAAAACAAAGTCCCTCCGCGGAGAATGCGGAGGGACAATGTTACGAGCAATGGCTTCAAATTTGGGTTTGTCGCTGGTTTTTACAATGACCCAATGTAGGGACGGGCGTCCTCGACCGTCCGTGACCTACCCATTAAAGTTTGTTGTCGGATCAAGGATATTTCGGACAGACGAGATGTCGAACAAGTTCGACCGCCTGTCCCTACAGATTCAATTTGTTGGTTGGAATCAAACTCCCCTACAAACTGCAATTTACTTCTCCCACAGCTTCCCTGCCTCGCGGAGGATATCACAGGAGACGGAAGGAATGCGCCCCAGGTAGTCGGGGCCCACGTTGAGAAGGTAATTCGCCCCACGGTCGCGGCAAAGCTTGCGGAGGCGCACCACTTCTTCGGGAGACTTCCAGTTGGTGTCGAAGGCCTTGTAGCCCCAGGTGTCGTTGAGGGTGGCGGGGGTCTCGAAAAGGAGATCCGTTTGTCCGTCTTCGGGCATCTCGTTGTCCCCTGCGGAGGTGTAGTCCCCGTAGCCGTTGCCGATGCGGGAGTTCACCAGGCAGGCGGGCTGGTAGGTTTTGACCATGCGGTAGAGCTCGTCGGTCTGGGCGGGGGAAATGGTCTGGGGGGTGTCGAACCAGATGAGGCAGAGGTCGCCGTAGTTCGTCAGGATCTCCTTGACCTGGGGCTTGATCTTCTCCTCAAAGCAACGGGTGTAGTCCTTCTTTTCGGTGTCGGGGTAGTCCCAGTTGTTGACCCACCAGGCCTTGTCGCCGCACCAGGTCTTGCCCGTGAGGTAGCCGCCGCCGTCGGGGTGAGCCCAGTCCAGATCCTGGGAGTAGTAGAGGCCGAACTTCAAATTGTGCTTGTAGCAGGCCTCGGCCAGCTCCGCCACCACGTCCCGCCCGAAGGGGGTAGCGTCCACCACGTTGAATTTGGAGACCTTGGAGTGGAACATGGCAAAGCCCTCGTGGTGCTTGGAGGTAAAGACCATGTACTGCATGCCCGCGTCCTTGGCGGTTTTGACCCACTCCTCGGCGTTGAAGAGGATGGGATTGAAGCACTTAGCCAGCTGATGATACTCGGCGTTGGGGATGCGGAAATACTGTTGGGCCCACTCGCCGATGTCCTCCATGCGACGACCCTTCCACTCGCCAGCGGGGAGGCAGTAGAGGCCCCAATGGATCATCATGCCGTAGCCGG
>JAZRFR010000237.1:0-13538 GCA_045643785.1 Eubacteriales bacterium
GGCCGCGAGGTGTTCATTCAGCCCATCGAATGGGACAAGCGCGGGTATCCCGTATTGGGAAAACCCACATTTTGAGCTGAGAAATTGCAGTTTAGCGAGCAGGGGTTTCACCCCTGCACCCCACCAAAGAACTTTTTAAAAAAAGTTCTTTGGAATCTCAAAAACTTTAAAAAAGATTATTTATCAATAATTTTTAAAAGTTCTTGAAGGGTGTCCAGAGGGAAACTTCTTTTAAGAAGTTTCCCTTTGGCGCTCTCCTCGCTCCCCCAACAAACTGCAATTTACCTCACTTTTTCAGCGATTTCGCAGAAATAAGGATCCGCTTCAGGCAAAACGGGTTCCAGCAAGCTGTCAAACAGCTCCTCCCCGATGTACGCTCGCGCCTCGTCGATCCATCTCTGTTCTTCCTCGGTGCCCAGATCCCGAATGGCGTAGCTGATCTTCTTGTAATCCCCGGGGTGGATGAACAAATGCTCGGCGTCGGCGTACCCCTTTTCGTAGCGAAGCCCCAAATGCAACCCGCCCTCGTCACTCAAGGGCATATCCGTGTAACGGTTGATGAGGAACTGCCCCACGGCAGGGCATTTCTTCAGCTTCTGCCACAGGAGTATGAAGGCGTACGCGCCCTTATTTTCACTTTCGGGATCGTCATAATCGGTGTGGAATCCCTGCTCGTCAAAAAGCACCCGACGGGGGGTTCCGCGGTAGGTCAAGGCGGGATGCTCGGCCAGCGCCTGCCACATCTCCAGATTCTTCATGGTGATACGGTGGGTGTCGTTTGAGAATGTCGCCGTTTGGTCGTTGTAGAAATCGGGATGGGTCAGATCCTCGGGGTAAGGGTGGCCGGAAATACCCCAGTCAAAGTCGCCGTCTCTGCGGCAGATGGCCGCCAGGTACGCCAGCACCTCCCGCCCGCCGTAGCAGCGGAGCGGATCGGGCTTGTAGGGGATGGCGTGGTAGTGATCCAAAGACAGATGCACCTCGTGTCGCGCGTTGTACTTCCGCCCGATCAGATGAGCCAGGCGGAGCTGCTCGGCGTACTCCTCCGCAAACTCCCCGCAGGGCATGGGTCCGCAGTTGTGCCATACTGTCTGGGCGTTGACCTCGTTGCCCACGTCCATGATCGCCGCGCAGAACAGGGGGCTTTGGGGATCGGCGTAGCGCGCACACAGAAAATCCACACAGGCGCAGTACATATCCAGCCCCGCCTCGTCGGTGATGTTAAAGGCGCTCATCTGCTCCGAAAAGCCCGTGTCCTCGTAGCCGGGGTGGCCGATGACTGCGCGCAGGCCATCGTCCGAGCCCTTGAGTCGGTAGGAAAAGCGATTGATGAGCCGCACGAGACAGGGGATCCCCCGCTCAATGCAGGGCTGCATGAGGCGGTCGTAGGTGTCCATCATGGAGCGGACGAACCGATAGGTCTTGCCGTTCCAGCTGTGGAGAATGTCGTCTTCCGCAGGCGTCAATGTCTGGATCCACGTGGAGTTGATCTCGGTCATCATACCCCCGAAGCCGTAGAAATCCATATCCTCCCCCGGGCAGGTGACCCACGTACCCACAGGCTTCCCCTTGGGCGGCATATCCCGATCTCCCTTGGAAAAATCCGAGGCAAAATCGGTCACGTAGCGAACGCCATCCAACGGAGCGCCATCGAGATACACCTCAAACCGACAGATCAGAAGATCGTACTCCCCCGCGCACCGCGGAAATACCAAGCGTCCGTCCGCCACCTGATCCGATTCACATACGACCCGCGACGGCGTCTCCCGCCCCGTGCTTCCCCGCACCAGCGGAACAAACGCGCGGCCTATACAGCCGTCCGATAAAATTCCGTCGCATCGGATCTCAATTCGATCCCTGTACGCCTTGATTTCATTTATGCGCATAGTATTTGTCCTCCTGTCGGTTGATATCATACTGTATATCAAATTTGGGTTTACCAGGGGGCGTTGCCCCCTGCACCCCCACTTGGAACCCTTTTGAAAAAGGGTTCCCAGACCTCCTAAAACTTTTAAAAAGGGTTATTAAATCATACTTTTTTGAAAGTTCTTGAAGGGGGTCTGGGGGGAACTTCTTTCAAGAAGTTCCTCCCAGTCGTTCCCCTATAAACTCCAATTTGAAACCCAATCCACCTACATTATAAAAGATTCTCCCCCGTTTGTCAATAGGATTCCCCATATCCCTTGACATTCACACCCAAACCATGATATAATAGATATAATAGTGGAAAAAACCGCAAAAAACCGAAAGGAGTCCCCCATGACCGCCAACCCCAAGAAAACCAAATTCATGCTCTCCCTCATCATATTCAGCCTGATCGGCCAGCTCGCCTGGGTGGTGGGGAACATGTACTTCAACGTCTTCATCTACAAGATGTTCCACGCCTCCCCCGCAGACATCTCCGCTATGGTCATGGCCTCCGCCGTGGCCGCCACGGTCACCACCCTCATCATGGGCGCGCTGTCGGATAAGCTGGGTCGCCGCAAGGTCTTCATGGCGGGCGGCTATATCCTCTGGGGCATATCCATCCTCTCCTTCGCCTTCATCCGCGAGGACGTAATCGGACTTTTGTTCCCCGCCGCCTCGGTCTCCGCCGTCTGCATCACCCTCGTCATTGTCATGGACTGCGTCATGACCTTCTTCGGCTCCACCGCCAACGACGCCTGCTTCAACGCCTGGCTCACGGACTCCACCGACCATAAAAGCCGCGGCGCCGCCGAGGGCATCAACGCCATGATGCCGCTGGTAGCCATCCTCGCCGTCTTCGGGGGATTCATGAGCTTCGACCTCGGCAAGTCCGAGAGCTGGACGCTCATTTTCGCCATCATCGGTGTCGCCGTCACCGCCATCGGTATCCTGGGCTTCTTCCTCATCGAGGAGCCTAACAAAAAGGCCGACGGCACAGATCACTATTTCGCCAACATCGTCTACGGCTTCCGCCCCTCGGTCATGAAGCAGAACCCCCTGCTCTACCTCCTGCTCATCGCCTTCGCCCTCTTTGGCATCTCCATCCAGATCTTCATGCCCTACCTCATCCTCTACTACACCGAAGGGCTGAAAATGGAGGGCTACGTCCTCATCATGGCTCCCGCCATCATCCTGGCCTCGGTGTTCACCGTCGTCTGGGGACGGGTACACGACAAGATCGGCTTCCGAATTTCGGTGCTTCCCTCCCTTGGACTTCTCTGCCTCGGCTATATCCTCTTGTTCTTCTTCAAATCCACCGCCCTCGTCTTTATCGGTTCTCTGCTCATGATGTGCGGCTACCTCTCAGGCTCGGCGGTCTTCGGCGCGGTCATCCGTGACCACACCCCCGAGGGACGGGCGGGTATGTTCCAAGGCCTGCGCATCGCAGGACAAGTCCTCATCCCCGGCATCGTAGGCCCCGCCATCGGCGCGTGGGTGCTGCGGGACGCCGAGACCGTGGTAGGCGATGACGGCACCGAAGCCTTCATCCCCAACGAAAGTATCTTCCTCGCCGCCCTCATCGCGGCAGTCGTGCTGGGCCTGTTCCTCGCCCTGCTCCTGTATATTATGAAACGCAACCATAAAAAGGAGGTCACCCATGAGTAAGAAAGTCAAACCCATCCACCTGCTCACCGAAGCAGGAGAAGCCCTGAAGGCCGATTCCGACGCCATTCCGTGGAATACCTACCCCCGTCCCCAGCTGCGCCGCGATTCCTTCTTCTGCCTCAACGGCCAATGGAAGGTGCAGGTCAACGGCGGTCTCCCCCGCGACATCCTGGTTCCCTTCCCCCCCGAATCCATCCTGTCGGGGCTGTGCCTGGATCCCCGTGATTCCATCACCCTGGCCTATAGCAAAACCTTCACCCTCCCCGAGGGCTTTGAGGGCGGACGGGTGATCCTCCACTTCGGCGCGGTGGATCAGAAAGCCGAGGTCATCCTCAACGATCGCCTCCTGGGCGAGCACGAGGGGGGCTACGAGTCCTTCTCCTTCGACGTCACCGATGCCCTGCAGGAGGAGAACCACCTGGAGGTCAACGTGAAGGACGACCTGAAAGACCACGTCCTCCCCTACGGCAAGCAGCGTAAGGAGCGCGGCGGTATGTGGTATACCCCCGTGTCGGGCATCTGGCAGACCGTGTGGCTGGAGGCCGTCCCCGAAACCCACATCAAGTCCCTCCGCATCGACACAACGGAGAATACCGCCACCATTACGGCAAAAGGCGTAACCGAGGGAACTTTGACCGTCACCACCCCCGACGGAGACCTCACCTTCCCCCTCAAAAAAGGCAAAGCCACCGTCGAGATTCCCTCCCCCCGCCTCTGGTCCCCCGAGGATCCCTACCTCTACGAATTCACCCTGGAAGCAGGGGATGACAAGGTGGACTCCTACTTCGCCCTTCGCACCTTGAAGATCAAGGAGGCGGACGGTCTCCCCCGCCTCTGCCTCAACGGAAAACCCTACTTCTTCCACGCCCTTCTGGATCAGGGCTACTGGAGCGACGGTATCTTCACCCCCGCCTCCCCCGAGTGCTACGCAAACGACATCATCACCCTCAAGGAGATGGGCTACAACACCCTCCGCAAGCACATCAAGGTAGAGCCCGAGCAGTTCTACTACGACTGCGACCGCCTGGGTATGCTGGTCATGCAGGACATGGTCAACAACGGCGACTACTCCTTCTTCCGCGATACCGCCCTGCCCTCCGCAGGATTCAAGAAGCGCTCGGACAAGAGCCTCCACCGCGATAAAGCCACCCGTGAGGCCTTCTATCAGGGCATGGAGTCCACCGTCAACCAACTCTACAACCACCCCTGCATCTGCTACTGGACCATCTTCAACGAGGGCTGGGGACAGTTTGACAGCCAAACCGCCTATGAGATCCTCAGCGAGATGGACTCCACCCGCTTCATCGACACCGCTTCGGGCTGGTTCAAGGGGGCGGAGAGCGACGTGGACAGCGAGCATGTCTACTTCAAGCCCGTCAAGCTCAAATTCGGTGACAGACCCATGATGCTGTCGGAGTTCGGCGGTTATGCCTACAAGCCCGAGGATCACGTCTTCAACCCCGTGGGCACCTACGGCTACCGCTTCTTTGAAAAGCAGGAGGACTTTGAGGCCGCTCTCGTCAAGCTCTACGAGGACGAGATCATCCCCGCCGTGAAGAAAGGCCTCTGCGGCGCGGTCTACACCCAGGTCTCCGACGTGGAGGACGAAACCAACGGCCTCCTCTCCTACGACCGTAAGGTGGTCAAGGTGGATGCGTTCCGCATGGCCAAGATCGCGGATGCCCTGAAGGCCGCCATAGCAACAAAAAAGGAGGATTGATACGAATCTCTGACTAAAACCTTGACTTTCCGTAGGGGCGTTCTTTGAACGCCCGCGGGCGACCGCAGGTCGCCCCTACCATGGGTTTGCTCAATGTTTTTATCAGAGAATAGTATGACTCCTCCCGCAAAAGGATCCCCCGCCATTCGGCGGGGGATCTCGTTCTATACAGGAAATATCAGCACCTCTTCGCCCGCCTCACCGCCAGCCAAAGGGCTACGGCCTCCATGATAAAGCAAGCCAGGTGGTAAAGAGCCCAGATCAGATTTTCTATATCGAAGAGGCCGCAGCCACCCACGAAGTGAACCATAGGAATAGCACCCACCAAAAGCACCGCCAGCAGGATATGGAACAACGGATGTTTTTTTCTCACGGCGCGCACCACACAGCAAACGGCGTCCACCGCGTAAAATCCCACAGCGGCCAAGGAGAGTATATAAGAAAATATCCACAGTCCCAAGGAGGATAAGGGGGCACCGATCAAATTCCCGTCCGCATCATATTGCATATCAGCATGAGCAGCAAACAGGTATATCCAACTGACAACCGTGAGAAGCATAGCGATAGAAACCCACACGATCCGCGAAACGGGAAGCTTGGGCTTTTTTCGGGGCACGCGGTCAAACTCGGATTCCATAGGCAATCTCCCTTCGGCTTTGTGATCCCATTATATCACACATATATGAACAAAATATAACCAAAAGCGATTTCCCGCAGTAATGATCATGATTCAATCACCCTTCAAATTTGGGTTTGTCGGTGGGTTTCATGTGTACCGTAGGGGCGGATTCCATATCCGCCCGATGTTTGAAAAGAGCAAGGCGCACCATTTTTTGGCATACACGGGCGCATATAGAATGCGCCCCTACGGTGTTCATATCCCACCGCTGCAATTTGAAGTCGCTCCTTTCCGCACCTCCCCCGTTTGACCCCCGAAAACGCCTTCCCCTCTTGACAAAGTCGAGCGGGTATATTATAATATTGGATAGTGTGTATGCTGTAAAACAGCCATTCCAAATTGGGGTTTATTGAGGTGTTGCCAGCAATCCGCGGTAGGGGGCGGCGCCTCGACGCCCCGCAAATATCCTTGACCCGAAAACAAACTTCAATGGGTAAGGTACAGGCCGTCGTAGGCGCCGGCCCCTACCGATGGTTATTTCAAACCGCCCCCCATTTGATTCCCACGAAAGGAGGCTTCCACCATGAAAAAGAAACTCGCCATCGGCATCCTCGCCCACGTGGACGCAGGCAAAACCACCCTCTCCGAAGCCCTCCTGTACGTATCGGGTAAGCTCCGTGCCCTGGGTCGGGTGGATCATAAGAACACCTTCCTGGACACCAACCCCGTGGAGCGGGAGCGGGGCATCACCGTCTTTTCCAAGCAAGCCCGCTTCTCCACCGACGCCTGCGATTTCATCCTCCTGGACACCCCCGGCCACGTGGACTTCTCCGCCGAGGCCGAGCGAGTGCTGACCCTTCTGGACTACGCCATCCTGGTGGTCTCCGCCCCCGACGGCGTGCAGAACCACACCCGCACCCTCTGGCAGCTGCTGGAGCATTACGCCGTCCCCACCTTCGTGTTCGTCAACAAGACCGACATCGCCGTAAAGCGCAAAGAAGAAATCGAAGCCGAGCTGACCAAGACTCTCTCCCCCCTCTGCGTGGGCTTCTTTGAGAAGCAGACCAAAGCCGAGCTGGACGACAAGCTGGCCTTCATCCACGAGGATTTTCTGGACACCGTCCTCGCGGGAGATCCCATCGGGGATAACGAGATCGCCACCCTCATCAGCCGCCGTAAGCTCTTCCCCCTCCTCTTCGGCGCCGCCCTCCGCACCGAGGGAATCCCCTACCTTCTGGACACGCTGGACACCTATACCCTCTCCCCCATCTATGAAGAAACAAAGTTTGCCGCCAAGGTCTACAAGATCGCCCGCGCGGGAGGTACCCGCCTGACCTACATGAAGGTCACGGGCGGCACCCTCAAGGCAAGGGACGAGCTGATCTACCTCTCTGCCGACGGAGGGCGTGTGACCGAGAAGGTCAGCCAGATCCGCCTGTATTCGGGAGATAAGTTCGAGCAGGTGGATAGCGTAGCCGTAGGGGAGATCTGCGCCGTCATCGGCCTCTCCGCCACCTACGTCGGCCAAGGCCTGGGCGCCGAGCCCGACACGGGTAAACCCCTTTTGGAGCCTGTCCTGTCCTACTGCATCAATCTCCCCGCGGGAACCGATCCCCGCGTAGCCTTTCCCAAGCTCAAGGAGCTGGAGGAGGAAGAGCCTTCCCTGCACCTGCTGTGGAACAGCGAGCTGTCCCAGATCGAAGCCCGCCTCATGGGCGACATCCAGATCGACCTACTCAAACGCCTCATCCTTGACCGCTTCGGCATGGAATGCGAGCTGGACGCAGGCCGCATCCTCTACAAGGAAAAGATCGCGGGACGGACTCTCGGCACCGGGCATTTCGAGCCCCTCCGCCACTACGCCGAGGTTCAGCTTCTCTTTGAGCCCCAGCCCGCGGGTACGGGGCTGATCTTCGATTCCCACGTCCCCGAAAACGCCCTGGATCTCAACTGGCAACGCCTCATCCTCTCCCACCTTTACGAGAAGGATCACCGCGGCACCCTCACGGGCGCTCTGCTCACCGACACCAAGATCACCCTGGTGGCAGGCCGCGCCCACCTCAAGCACACCGAAGGAGGCGACTTCCGCGAGGCCACCCTCCGCGCCGTCCGTCACGGCCTCATGAAGGCGGGCTGTACCCTTCTGGAACCCTTCTACAAGTTCACCCTGGAGATCCCCGCCACCCACGTCGGCCGCGCCATGACCGACCTGCAGAACCTGCACGCCACCTTTGTAATCACCGAAACCGATGAGGAACGCGCCACCCTGAAGGGACGCGGCCCCGTCTCCACCCTCCATGAGTACACGCGGGAGGTCATTGCCTACACCCGCGGGCAAGGGCGCCTGTTCTGCACCTCCGACGGCTACGAACCCTGCCATAATCAAGAAGAGATCGTGGCCTCTGTGGGCTACGACCCCGAAGCAGATCTTGAAAACACCCCCCACTCGGTCTTCTGCTCCCACGGCGCAGGGGTCGTCATCCCCTGGCAGGAGGTGGACAACCACAAGCATCTGGACAACGCCGTCAACCTCGCCGCCCCCGAAGCCGCGGCGCAGGCCATCATCCCCCGCGCATCGGGACTCTCCAAGCGCTACCGCCTCTCCGACGAAGAGCTGGAGGCCATCATGCTCCGTGAGTTCGGCCCCATCAAACGCCGCCGCTACACCGAGCCCAAGACGGTGGCCGCCGCCCCCGCCACCAAACAGCACAAGCCCAAGCCGCAGAGGCCCGCCCGCCGCCTGGTCATCGTCGACGGCTATAACCTCATTCACGCCTGGGACACCCTCACCGAGGTCGCCGCATTCAGTCTGGAAAAGGCAAGAGACACCCTCATGGATATCCTTTCGGACTACGTCGCCTTCACCAAGACCGAGCTGCTCCTGGTCTTCGACGCCTACCGCGTCAAGGACGGCACAGGCTCCGACTTCACCCACGACGGCTTCCGCGTGGTCTACACCAAGCAGAACCAGACCGCCGATGCCTACATCGAAAAAGTCATCCACGACCTGGGTCCCGACTACAGCATCCGTGTGGTCACAGGCGACTATCTTCTCCAGATCTCGGCCGTCACCGCAGGCGTCTCCCGCATGACCACAAAGGAATTCATCTCGGAGGTCACCGCCGTGGGCAACGAGATCACGGATTTCATCCGCAAGCTCACCGAGCGGAGGACGTAAAAAGAGAGCGGATAAAGCGGACTTCTCATAAGGAAGTTTTCCTAATCAACGGTAGGGGCGAACATCCGAGCAAGCTCGGCGGTTCGCCCGCGGGCGTTCAAAGAACGCCCCTACGGATAATAATTGAATCGCAGAAAACAAATAATAACCCCCGACAGATTTGTTGAAATAATCTGTCGGGGCCTTATTTTAAGTACGAATTTATCTATTCGAGTTATCCGAATGTTATTGTGAAAAAAGATCGTCAATTACCTTGTCAACGGAAAACGAATTTGTCGGTAATATTCGTTATGTCAAGACAGTTTGGCAATGAGACTCTGTTTCGTCAATCTGTATCTTCGAACTTTTCTTTTACCAATTTCAAATATTGACTGTATTTTTCTTTTTTTTCGCACTCTTTCAAAAAACCTAGCCACCTTTCCTTGCTTTCAGGCGTTAAATCGAACTGCAACGGTTTTGGATTTTTCTCCCAGCGTTCATTGGATACGATTTGACTTACATCCTCTGTTTCCTTGACGTAAAGATAACATTCGCCTTCGTGCGTTATGGACTCAAAAAATATAGTTCCGTCATTCCTATAAAAAGTCAGGTTTTCAAAATGAAACGGGGTCTTTTCTTCCCAAAACCAAGAGAAGATATTATTCTCTTTTTTCAATAAGTCGCACATCTCTGCACAAACAGTATAATATCGTTTATCAGACCCTGTCCTACAGTTCCCATTGAGCACTCTGTATGTATGATCACACTTGATCAAGTGTTGTTGTATCTGTATGAGACATTCAACCTCTTCGTTTGGTGGATATACATCAAATGAAACAACGGAACAATATTGACAGCAAACATCTATCAACTCTCGATAGTCCTCTCCCTCAATATCATATTCATCCCACCCCGTATCATCGGTATCGCGAAATCTGTATTCTACTGCATTTTCACTGTAACTCATCTCATACCCCACCAAATTCCAATTTTTCGTCCTTTTTTATCGCCAGTTTCGCCTTTGTATGACAGCGTTGCAAAAGGCGCCGGCACAGGGCAAAGCCCATACCCCTTGTAGGGCGGGGGTTTACTCCCGCCCTACGATGTAACACCATTATAACACAAATCGGCAGAGAAAACAATATTTCTGCCGAAATTTATGTGTGTCCGTAGGGGAGGCTATCAGCCTCCCGCTTGTTTTAAATGATTGCGTATATGTCGGGAGGATAATATCCTCCCCTACAATTTAGGGTTATTCAAACATCCTTATGAGAACCAGCCGAACCGCTCTCTTTTTATGTTTTCATCCTCCGATCACCCGCACCTCGCGAGCCGCCAGATACGCCTTAGCCGCCTCCACGGTCTCGCGGTCGGGGATCCACTCTTTTCGTCCGTTGTCATCCAGTCCCAACGCGATCATCTTGGAGCCCGCATAGGCGTGATAGGGGAGGAACTCCACCCCTTCGCAATGGGTCAGCCCCAAGGCCAGCTCCGCCAGCGCGGCGTAGTGACCCTCGTCGGTATTCACACCGTTCACCAGAATGCACCTCAGCCGCGTCTTTCCCCCCAGCGCATCCACCCGCCGCAGATTCTCCAGAATCCGTCGGTTGGATACCCCGGTGTAGGCCTTGTGACGCTCCTCATCGGTATCCTTCACGTCAAACAGGAACAGATCCACCACGGGAACCAGCTCGGGGATCAGCCCTCCGTCGAAATACCCGCAGGTCTCCAAAGCGGTGGTCAGCCCCGCCCCCTTGCAGGCGGCCAGCAGGCGAATGGAGCCCTCCCCGTGAAGCATGGGCTCACCGCCCGACAGGGTCACGCCCCCCGCCTCACCGTAAAAGGCCTTGTCCTTCATGACGGCGAAAAGGATCTCCTCCACCGTCATATCCCGCGCCACGGGAACCAGCGCATCGGTACAGCACACCTGGGCGCAACGCCCGCAGGCCACGCACGTGTCCCGCTCAAACCGTCGCTCGGGATGAATGATCTGCGCCCCCGTGGGGCAAGCCGATACGCACGCCCCGCAGAAAATGCACTTTTGGGGGTAGAACAGCATCTCCTGCCCTGCCTTCTGCATTTCGGGGTTGTGACACCAGGCACACGTCAAAGGGCATCCCTTGAAAAACACCACCGTCCGCACCCCCGGCCCGTCGTGCATGCAGAACCGTTGTATTTCGGCTACGGGCAATGTCACGTTCCGATCTCCCATGACTCACACTCCCTCATTCTGTCCGATGACCATATCCTGCCACTCGCGGCACAGGGTCACGAAGCGAGCGTTCCAACCCGAAACTCTCACCGAAAGAGTCTGGTAATTCTCGGGATTCTCCTGGGCGTCCCGCAGAATCTGCGCATCCGCCACGTCGGGCTGGAGGAAGAAGCCCCCCTCGGCCACGAATCCCCGCATCATGGAAACAAGGGCGGTAATGCCGTCCTCGCCTGTCACCGACGAAGGAAGCAGCTTGCAGTCCAGCGCCGCCCCCGTCACCATGCGGGACAGATCGGCGCGGCAGTAGGAGCGGATCATGGCGGTCACACCTTCCCTGTCGGTTCCGGGGGTAGGAGAAGCGTTGGCGGCCAGCACCTCGCCCTGCTTCCGCCCGTGAGGAGCGGCCAAACGGTGGGGCGCCCACTCCAGTTGACGGCCGAAGGTGGAGACCCCCGCAGGGAATTTCACGGGAGATTTCCCGTTGTTCTCGGCGCAATAGTCCGCAAAGGCATCCAGCACCGCGGCGGCAATGTCGTCGCACTCGGGATTGTCGTTTCCGTAGTATACGTACTTGTTCAGAGCAATCTGCCGCAGGGGCTCACACCCCTCCCAGTTGTCCCGCAGAACCGCCATGCACTCGGCAAAGGTCAGCCGCTTGTCGTCAAATACCATCTTCTTGATGGCGTACAGGCTGTTGACGGTATCCGCCAAGCCGCCGATGTGGGGGGACATCACCTGATAGACAGGCCCGCCCTCGGCGTAGGACAAGCCCCGTTCAATGCACCCGCCCTCCAAAAGGGACACCACGGTGCAGGGTACGGTGGGATACCATTCCCCCTCTCCCGTCTCGGGATTCAGGGAACGGAAGCCGTCCAAACGCCCCTGCGTAATGGACAGAACCACGGCCCGCAGATCCGCCAGATACGCTTTAAGCAGGCTGTCGAAATCTTCAAACACCACCGTGGGATCGTACTTTTTCAGAGTCGTATGCTGGAGGATTCCCAGGGAGTCGAAGGGGCAGTAGATGAAGTTGGTCTTGCCGGGCACCTGTACCTCCCAGCATCCGTCGTTGGCGAACTTCCGCGCCTCTCTGAGGTCGTAGCCGTACTCCGTCATGGCCTTCAGCACCAGGTCCTCGTTGTAGATAGCCAGCACACCGCCTCCGTGGCGCATGACCTCGGCCACCCGACGCAGAAGCTTCTCGTCGGTGGTCTTGCTCACCCGCACGGTGGTGGGGAAATCGCCGATGGGAAGCTCCTCTAAAATATCCAGCACGAGGTAGGTCACGGCGTTCGTCACGTCCCGCCCGTCCTCGTCGATGCCGCCCAGAACGATGTTCTGGTAGTGCTGGGCGTCACCGCTGCCGCAGTCTCCGCCCCGAATCCACTCACAGCCCTTGATAAAGAAGTGAGCCAGGATCTCTCGCGCCTCCTCCAAGGTCAGCACGCCGTTCTTCAGGTCTGCCTCCAGGTACTTGCCAAGAAGCACGTCAAGACGTCCGATGCCGGGCCAGTTGCCCATCAGGCGCACGAAAGCAAAGGCCATCCACAAAGCCTGCACCGCCTCGTGGAAGCTCGTAGGCGGGTTCATGGGCACACGGCGCAGGTTCTGCAGGGTCTTCTCAAAAGCCGAGCAGGCGGGGAGCACGCCGTCCTCAGCGGCCGCCCGGATATAGTTCTCCAAGGTATCCACGTACCGTCCGTGCCAGGTCTCAAAGGCGTCCAGAGCGGCCATGCAGTTCACAAGGAATGCCTCCCTGTCGGTGCCTCGGTGGACAGCCAGGGAATCCTCCACCCGCTTGCGGATCCCCACAAGCCCCTCGTCCAGCACACAGCCAAAATCCACGGTCAGATGGCTGATGCTGGGGAAGATTACCTGCCCGCCAAAGGTGGCGGGGATGACGTGGCTGATGGCCAACCCCAACCGTGCCCCACCGCACAGAAGCTCGCCGAAGCGTAGCGGCACGGGCGTCTTCTCCGCGATCTCCCACAGAATGAGCCGCTCCTTCTCCAAAAGCGAAAGCACCTCAAAGCCCTCGATGTGATCCATGGTCACCGCAGGGGTCTTCATGGCCTCCAAGCCGTAAGCGTGAAGCTCCAGGGACTCGTATGCATACTGCCGCGTAGACTCCGAAAGCCGTACCGGCCGAGGATCTCTGTAAACCGTGTAAAATTCCATGAGAAAGACCTTCCTTTCAGAAAAATAGCGTGCTGCATTCGGGTTTATCGAGGGGGCTTTGCCCCCTCGACCCCCACCA
>JAZRFR010000238.1:0-2450 GCA_045643785.1 Eubacteriales bacterium
CAACCGCGCGGTCGTCACTCTGACGACCGTGCGGCTTCATGGCAAACTGCGACTTGACAGCGCATTGGCCATTTCGCTATAAGCGAAATGGCGCGCTGATCAGGGGAAAGGATCCTTAAGGAAAGTACCGTGGGTACTTTCCTTAAGTGACGCTCTTTCGGTCCCTTTCTCTCGCCACGGAGAGAAAGGGACATAACTCCCCGACAAACTGCAATTTTCCGTATTCATCACAAAACCCTTTCATGAAATTTCCCTCCCCCCTTGACCCCGCCGCCGCTTTGTGCTATAATAAACGGTAGAAACATCCAAGGAGGAATCCCTGTGAAGCACGTAGATATTTACACCGACGGCGCTTGCCGCGGCAATCCCGGTCCAGGGGGATGGGGCGCCATTCTGGTCTACAACGGCCGAGAGAAGGAGCTTTCGGGCGGCGAGCCCAACACCACCAACAATCGCATGGAGCTGACCGCCGTCATCACGGCGCTGGCCGCCCTGAAGGAGCCCTGTGAGGTGACCCTGACCTCCGACTCCAAGTACGTGGTGGACGGCATCACCAAGGGCTGGGCAGAATCCTGGAAGCGCAAGGGCTGGATCAAGGGAGACAAGACCCCCGCCCTTAACCCCGATCTGTGGGATGCGCTTTTGACTCAGGTCGCCCGCCACAAAGTGGAATTCGTATGGGTGCGCGGTCACGCGGGACACCCCTACAACGAGCGCTGTGACGAGCTGGCGACGGCCTTTGCCGACAGCTTCAAGGCGTAACCCGAAAGGAGCGACATACCATGAAAAAACGCGTTATGAACCTGGTCAACTTCGTCCGAGGTTGTGAACCCCGTCAGCCCTGGCAGGATCTCTACACCCCCATCAAGGAGGAGATCGCCATCAACAAGAGCTACGGCTTTGACCACACGGTACTCCTGCAGTACGACGCCATCATCCGCCCCGATATGGTGGAGCTGATGAAGGCCGAGGCCGACGAGCAGATGGAGTTGGGTCTGTGGTTCGAGATGGGTCGTCCCCTGACCGAGGCCGTGGGCATCGAGTGGCGTGGCCGCCCCGGCTACGACTGGGATTGGTACGTCAACCCCGGGTTCCTGCCCGCCTACACCCCCGCCCAGCGGGAAGCCCTCATCGACGAGGCCTTCCGTCTCTTCAAGGAGACCTTCGGCTACTACCCCAAGGTAGCAGGCTCCTGGCTGCTGGATACCCATTCCATCGCCTACATGAGCGACAAGTATGATCTGGACGCCATCTGCATCTGCCGTGAGCAATGGGCGGTGGACGCCTACACCCTCTGGGGCGGCTACTACAGCGGCGGCTACTATCCTTCCCGCAAGAACATGCTCTGCCCCGCTCAGACCCCCGAGGCGGGATGCAAGACCCCCGTGTTCCGCATGCTGGGTCTGGATCCCCTCTACGGCTACGACGAAGCCAAGTACACCGACAAGCTCTGGGGCTGCCCCACCATGGAGCCCGTGTGGGGACCCGGTTCCAATCCCAACGTCGTGGATTGGTATCTGGAGACCTACTACAAGAATCCCTGCCTCACCCTCTCCCAGATGACCACGGGACAGGAGAACAGCTTTGGCTGGGATATGATCCAAAACGGCTACCGCATGCAGGCCGCCAAGATCGCGGAATACCGCGACCGCGGGCTTCTGACGGTACAAAAGCTGGGTGACACCGGTGCCGATATGCGAGTCGCGACTCCCGTCACCCCCGCCTCCGCGCTGGTGGCCTACGGGGACTGGGCTCACGACGGTTCCAACCCCGCCGAGGTCTGCCGTTCGGTCTGGTACAGCTGTGCAAACTACCGCGCCAACGTATTCCTGCGCGGGGACAAGCTCTTCATCCGTGATCTGACCAAGTTTGACGACCGCTACACCGAGCGCTACATGGAGAGGCCCTGCGAGGCGTGGGATGCGGTGTACGACAATCTCCCCGTGGTGGATAGCCGTATCTGGAGCAAGGACGACAAGAATTGCGCCCTGGCGGTGGAGTTCCCCGTCCGTCCGACCGGCTTTACCTGCGTGGAGCACGGACAGGCGCTGGAGGTCATCATCCACTTCGCCACGGGCTGGGACGGCATGATCTACCTCTCCCCCAAGGGCGTATCCTTCGAGGCCTGCGGTGTCTTGACCTATACCGTCGGAGTGCCTCATGATACGGCCATCTCCTTTGCCGACAACGCCTTCTCCTTCATCCACAACGGCTACGGCTACACCATCCCCGCAGAAGGCTGCCGCGTGGAGGAAACCGAGAACGGCTACCGCCTGGTACCCACCGAGGCTGCGATGAGATTCGATATGACAAAAAGATAAATTGGAGTTTATCGGGGGCTTTGCCCCCGATCCCCCACCAAGAACCTTTTTGAAAAAAGGTTCTTGGAACTCCAAAAACTTTTAAAAAGCATGAATAAATAATCTTTTTTTGAAAGTTCTTGAAGGGGG
>JAZRFR010000239.1:0-5106 GCA_045643785.1 Eubacteriales bacterium
GAACGACATGGCTACGATCCGACTTCCCCAGGGCGAGCAAGGACCTCAGGGTGAGCAAGGCCCCCAAGGTGAACAAGGCCCCCAGGGTGAGCAAGGCCCCCAGGGTGAGCAAGGCCCTCAGGGCGAGCAAGGCCCTCAGGGCGAACAGGGTCCCCAGGGCGAGCAAGGCCCCCAGGGTGAGCAAGGCCCCCAGGGCGAGCAAGGCCCCCAAGGTGAGCAAGGCCCCCAGGGCGAGCAAGGCCCTCAGGGCGAGCAAGGCCCCCAGGGTGAACAAGGTCCCCAGGGCGAACAGGGTCCCCAGGGCGAACAAGGCCCTCAGGGTGAACAAGGCCCCCAGGGCGAGCAAGGTCCCAAGGGCGACCCCGGCAAGGACGGTGTCAGTGTCACTAAAGCAGAGATTAACGATGCGGGCGAGCTGATCATCACGCTTTCTAACGGAACCGTGTCCAATCTGGGCGTGGTCGTCGGCGCAGACGGTGCTTCCGCGAATGTTTACACAGAACAGAAGGAGTTTTTCAGCTCCGGTAGAATCACCGGTGTTGAGGGTATCGGAACGATCGATATGAACGGTTTCGGTTTTATCATTCTGAAAGAATGGTTAACCGAGACTGTTACGGGAGTTCGGGTCAATCTGTATTTGAATGGAAAAACCGATATGCCCGTAACCTGTGAGGTATTGGATTCTTCCAAAAAAGTTATTAACAATCTGACTGTCACGGATATCCTGAGTACTGACGGAGAGCATATTTTTGACATCACGTTTGGCGCAGAGGACATAGAAGAAGATTTTTGCTATCTGGCAATTTACAACGCCGACCGAGAGAACGGATACTGGCTTGGCTTCAGTACTATTGATACAGCTTCCAGCGAATGGTATCAGACAACCTCTGCTTCCGGTATTGCGCCCATTTATCTATACGGGACACAAAAAAATTGGGTCAGACCGACACAATATCCCAAGAGATATTTCTCCTTGCTCTATGATGACGTCATTGTTATTGAGCCCGAAAATGTGGCGACAAAAGAGTATGTGGAAGAACTTTTGTCCGACTTCAATGTGGATCCTCGATACGATATGATCCAAGCAGCTGACGAGTACGTAGCAGTGGAAGGCGATACGCTGGAGATATTCTACAAGAGTATTCTTCACGCCAAGAATCCCCTGAATTACAATATCCATGCCTACTGCAGTGTCGGCACCGGTTTTCAGGAAAAGTTTGTTGTTCCTTCTACGGTAACTGCGGGCGTTTATCCGCTCACTTTGACCATAACAAATGATCGCGGGGAATTGATCGACCAAAAGACGATCAACATCAATGTTCAGAAAAAGGCTACCTCCCCCACGAAGACTGTGAACGTACTTTGCATGGGCGCCAGCACGGTTTCAGACGGCGTATGGGTCAATGAGTTTTACAGACGATTGACGCAAACTTCATCGGTTGCGGTTACGGGGGCTGCCGGTCCTACCGGAGATGGCCTGTCTAATATCAACTTTATTGGTAAACGTACCACCAGACTGGGGGCAGGTTATGAAGGATTTGGCGGTTGGTCTTGGGGTAGCTATATTAGCACCGCATCTTCGAGTGGCTCTTACTGGATCAAGGTTTCCTCTCACTCCAAGACCGAAAGTGATCAAGAAAGTATCTACATGGACGCAAATGGCGTCCTGTGGCAGTTGGAAACCATTGAATCCTCTCAGTTAAAGCTGAAAAAATACGGGGATACCTCTGGTACGATGCCTGCCTCCGGAACCTTGACTTACGTCAGCGGCGGCATGGATGCCTCGGACATTATCTTTAAAAGCGCTGTGCCTGAAACAGGAAACCCGTTCTGCTACAACGGAGAACTGAACTTCAAGGCATACTGTGAGGACATCGGTGCATCAGGCATTGATTATGTGTATGCGCAACTGGTTTATAATGATACACCGAGTGGAACCACGGTCTCTCAGGCCGCTTTGGAAAAAAAGGCGTCTCAGATCCGAACCTTCCTGAATGCCCTTCTGGAGGACTATCCGGACGCTAAACTGGTGTTGATGAACTCTCCCATACCTTCTTACGACGGTTGCGGCACCAACTACACAGCAAACAGTGTGTTCCAGAATTGGTGGTATATGAAGGATTGGGTGTATAAGTATCAGTCTGTGATCTATGCCATGTTGAAAGCGGAGTTCCCGAATAACATCTATTTCTGTGACTACAACGCACAGTTTGATATTGACCATGGTTATCCAACAACGACAGTTCCCTATAACACACGGACTTCCCAAACCTACCAGCGCCAGAGCAACGGCGTACATCCCACGAACGAGGGCAAGATGCAGTGCGCGGACGCTACTTATCGTCATTTTACAATGATGCTCAATATGCGAAGTGTTCGCTGACACACCATAAACACAAAAAATCAACCGCCGCACCCCCTCGGGTGCGGCGGCCTCAACCCCGTCGCCCTGGACGTGGTGGAAAGCAAGGTCCGTGCATTTCTGGCAAGCAACCGCACATAAAGTAAAAAGATCACCGAAGGAATCCTCCTCGGTGATCTTTTTTATGCTTTTGGCGGCACCAGTATGGCCTCCCGTACCTCTTTTTTAGCCGTTTCCAGCTTGCGCAGGCTTTCCAGATCCAAACACAGCACCCCCTCGTGCCACAAGGGAACACAGCGCTCCGAGACCCCTCGATAAGCGTTATGCCTGTCCTCTCCCCGCCGCTCCAGAGTCAAGGCGTGAGGATGGGGATGGAACAAGTACACACGGATCGCCCCCATAGGTGCCATGAGGAACACACGATCCACAGGGCGGGGCAGGCACTTTCGATAGCCGAAATCAAACATCATCATGCCACGGACGGTAGGAAGCAGATAGTTGGTCTTGGCATGCCAGCGATCCATGTCCCCTATGGCATATTCGGTCGTCTTCCGCAGGGTGGGGATCACCTTCACCGCCAGAGTATACGCCGCCACCCCCGTATCGGGATCCGGTAGCTCCAGCAGGAAATCATAGGCAAGCCGCCTCCCAAACAGCCACCACAGCGGCCGGCGGGGGCGCAGACGGATGCTTCCCCTTCGGCTATCCAAGGCAAGCTTTGCCACAAGCGTCGCCCGCTTAATGAGGAAGCGCGCGACCTGTATGACAAAGCCCAAAAGCACCGCCGCCAAAATGAACTGCCCGATCCAGATCCAGCCGCTCATGCGATCCAGCCAAATTCTCATAGGTAAACCGGCCTCTCCTCGCCGTCGTTGTAGATAACCAGGATCACGGGGGTCCCTCCCATGACCACGTCGGGAATACAGCCGTTTTCGGCCAAGACCTTCATGATAGCGGGGATGAGACAGCCTGTAGCACCCGTGTGCAGGTAGGCTGCCCTTCCATCCACGTGCTCGGGCACACGATTGATGGTGCGAGCAACCAAAGCCTTGATGGACTCACCAATGGTTTTGATCGCGGCGGGCACCAGCTTATCCAGAGTATCGTCCCACTTCTGCCACTTGTGGAAGGGCATGGCGGGAATATCCAGACGGATCTCACCATTCCTGTCACGGCGGAGAATGTGCATAGCCTCGAACTCGGGGACAAGCTCATAGATGCGGGGGTCAGCCGGCTTGATTGCGTCGGTCATGAAGGAGGCGTAAAATTTCAAGATTTCGGTGAGGCCAAAGGAATGCTTCATTCTTCCGTAATTCCAATGGGTAGCCCCAAAGAGAGACTGATAGTCCATCATCATGGCCATCTGCACGGGCAGATCCCCCTCACGCTCCGGGGGCTTAACGTAGTTGACCCTGACCGGCCCCGAGCAGCTATACTTGTGGGTGTAAGGCTCTCGGCCGTATTCGTGTACCGTCCCTGTGGCCAGCCACCAACCGCCGTTAGGGCGGGGCAGAGGGGTCACATCAGGAGCCCGCATCTCCATTTCGGGGGCAAACAGCACCTTGTCGATCATCTGATTGGCCAGCATAAGACGGAAGGTGGCAGTCTGCTTATCCGTAAAGGTGTGGGTAGCCGAAGCAGCATCTGCCCACAAGGGAGCCAAATGCTCCTCCATCATACGCCACATAACAGGCGCGATCTGGGATGCCAAAGCCTCCTGAGCTTCCACGTCGCCGTAGCTGGCCTCGGCTGTCTGCATGAAGATGCGTGTGTAGACCAGCCCGCCGGGGGTACGCCCCATCATCTCCCCCTTCACCAATGTATCGACCTCATATTCAATATAGGGGGTGGAAATGCCCAGAGCCGCTGACAGATCCCGAATGCTGATGGGCTTCTCATAAGCCAGCACCAGAATATTCTGCGCTACCAGGGAGCGCTCATAGCAAAAGGGTTCCCCACTACGGCTGGTGTTTCCCCAAATGCTGATCGTTACCCGCTTGGGCGCGTAGGACACCTCACTGTAAGGGCGGGTGTCGACGCTCACGGTATTTTTGGTTACTTCCATAGCTTCTCCTGCGACTCTGACCGCGGCAGGGTCGTATCCCTCCCGCAAAGCTTTCGTTACGGTCTCCTTCATCTGCCCCCGCCCGTCGGACAGGCGGGACTTGACGGTCCCCACGGGAACACCCAGAGCACGGGCGATCTCCTCCACGCCCTGTCCCTTCATGTAGTGGCGGTACACCACCTCGCGGTAGATGGCCGCCAGCCGCCCGATGGCCTTCCGCACAGCCTCAGCCTCTTTCACAGATTGCCCCCATTCGTCGGGGTCGCTGTCGTCGGGAATGTGGTTTAGGATAGTTCCGTCGTCGGAAAACTCCACATCGCGGCGGTAACGTCGGCGTTGGTAGTCACAAAGTCTCCTCTCAAAGACGGTACGCAGGTATCCGGGAAGATTGTCGATGGTCTTTCCCGCCCGCAGAGCCTGCATCCAGGACAGCACCGTATCCGACACCACCTCGTCGGCCTCGTCGGCGTTTCGGACGCGCGTGTAAGCGTAGCGGGTCAGATCCAGATAAGCCGCCTCAAAGACAGGGGTGTTCAGCACGTCGGTGACGGGAGCCGTTTTTTTCTTGATAACGGTCATAGTCGCGCCTCCTTTCCTGCCCTGTATGTCGCTCGGCTTACCTTTTGGTTGGCATTTTTTGCAAGTTTTGTCAAGTTTTTGGAATTTCGCAAACCTTTTT
>JAZRFR010000240.1:0-2142 GCA_045643785.1 Eubacteriales bacterium
TTCCCTGAAGGATCCTTTCCCCTGACCAGCGCGCCATTCCGCTCATAGCGAAATCTCCAACGCGCTGTTAAGTCGCAGTTTGCCATGAAGCCGCACGGTCGTCAGAGTGACGACCGCGCGGTTGCTCGCCCGTTTGGTTCCACCCACGGTTTTCCGTTATCCGACAAGAAAAAAAGCGACTTGGGGCTACAGCAAAGCGGCAAGTTCCGCGCGGACGGCGCTCCGCCGCCCGTGCGGGTTATCGGGTCTTGGCGACCCTACGCGCGGTCAACTTCTTTCGTCTACTGGCGAAAGAAGTGCGCGCAGTAGGATGATGGATACGTAAGGAAGAAAACGTGGGTTTCTTCCTTACGGGGCGCTCTTTTGGTACTTTTCTCTCGCCAGGGAGAGAAAAGTACATAAGCATAACTCCCCGATAAACTCCAATTTGTTTTTTCTCCGAATTCCCTTGACATTCCCAACGCAAGGGAGTATAATATAAGAGAATAAACGGGCGAGCCCGTTTTGAAGTTACAAAAACATTGAAAAGGAGAAACATCATGAAGAAGATTTTATGTCTGCTTTTGGCGGCGCTCATGCTTCTCAGCATGGTAGCCTGCGGCGAAGTCACGGATGATCCTGTAGAAGAGAGCAAAGAGCAGGGAACCGTCATCGAGCAGGAAACAGTCGATCAAAACTACGTCTGCGACCT
The DNA here is from genome assembly GCA_045643785.1 of Eubacteriales bacterium. Lineage (GTDB taxonomy): Bacteria > Bacillota > Clostridia > Oscillospirales > CAG-272 > CAMEON01. Next base: position 692 of record JAZRFR010000240.1, read on the forward strand.
GCCCTCCGATCTGAAGTACACGGACGAGACCGTAGGCATCCTCTACGCGAACGTCAACAACAAGGGCGACGAGCTGGTCAGCGAGAAGCTGGGTCTGGGTGTTGTGCCCGACGCCGTCTACGAGCGTAACATCGCCGTCCAGGAAATGCTCGGCGGTATCAAGTTTGAGTTCTTCCCCGAGGACGACGCCAAGCTGGTGGTCAACTCCCAGACTCTGGATATCCAGGGCGGTCAGGGCGACTACGATATCATCGTCAACGGTACATATCTGTCGGTTCAGCCTGCCATGGAGGGTAAGTACATCAACCTGTCCATGCTGGAGAACATCAACACCGATAAGCACTACTGGACTCAGGGCTTCAACGACATGGTGACCTTCACCGATTCCGAAATGCAGTTTTTGGCATCCGGTCCCATTGCTATCTCCATGTTCCGCTTCATGTACCTGACCCTGTATAACAAGACTCTGTTCAACGATAATAAGATCCCCGATCTGTATGAGACCGTCAGCGCCGGCGAATGGACCCTGGATTACCAGTACTCCATCGCCAAGGATCACTACGTGGACGAGGACGGCGATGCTAAGGCCTCCGACGGTGACTTCTACGGCTTCGTTACCGGTGACACCATTTCGGTAGACCCCTACATGGTTGCCGCGAATATCCATATGATCACCAAGGACGCCGATACGGGCGATCTGATGTACAACGCCGATGCCATTTCCAATCTTTCCGATCTCTGCGAGAAGGTTCACCTGCTGTACATGGATGAGTCCACCCACGTTTACAAGGGTGCAACCTATGACGACGTCCCCTACAATTACGTCATCGACCACTTCACGTCCGAGAAAGCATTAATGGTCACCACCATGTTCCTCAAGATGGAGCTGAACTACGATAGTCTGGGCGCCCTGTCCTACGGTATCGCTCCCATGCCTAAGTTCGATACCAACCAGAAGAGCTACTACTCCTACGTGCAGGATCAGGTAAGCTGCTTCGGCGTTTCCGCTGTCGTGGGTGATGAAGCCCGTCAGGAAATGTGCGCGGCCGTGCTGGAGGCTATGGCCTACCACAGCTACAAGCTGGTTCGTCCCGCTTACTACGAGACCGCTCTCTCCGAGCGCTACATGCAGGATCCTCAGTCCAAGGAAGTGCTGGATCTGATCTTTGATACCCTGTACTTCGATTTCTCCTCCACCTGCTCCAACATCTTCACCTCTTGCGTGATCCGCGATAACCTCCGCCCCATCCTCAGCGGCAGCAACAACAGACCCGTTGCTTCCTCTACCAAGTCCTGGCAGAAGTCTGTGGAGAAGTTCCTGAAGACCTACAACGAAAAGCTGGAATCCCTCAACCCTTGATTCTTCCCCTATATATATCATAAAAACTCTACCCAAGGTTTTTCTTTTCGGGGGTTTTTTTTGTCTGGTTTTTGGCCGGGGGGCAAAAGGG
>JAZRFR010000241.1:0-1992 GCA_045643785.1 Eubacteriales bacterium
TTGGAAAAGTCCCTTTGGAATCTTCAAAACTTTCAAAAAGCATTGATAAATAATTCTTTTTTAAAAGTTTTTGGGAGTCGAGAACCCTTTTTTCAAAAAGGGTTCTGGTGGGGTTCAGGGGCAAAGCCCCTGGCAGACAAACTGCAATTTGCATATTTTTCCCTCGTGCATCATAGGTTGTACCACGGGCGGGACAAACCCGCACAAGGAAAGGGAGACGTTATGCACAAACACATATCTGCCCGCCGCGGCTCTTTCGCGGCGCGGCGCTTTGCGGTCAACGCCCTGCTTCTCATCGCCGTCAACCTGTTCATGCGGACGGTGGGAGTAGCCTTCAATGCCTACCTGGCCGGACGGGCGGGTGGAGAAGTCATGGGGCTTTACTCGTTGCTTTTTGGCGTATACGGCCTGGCCCTTACCTTGGGAAGCGCGGGAATCAACCTGGGGACGACTCGACTGGTGGCCGATGTGATGGGGGCATTTTGCCCCGTGGGCGAGGGGAGATCCGTGGCCGACACCTACGAGGGCGCCCCCTGTCGCATGGCCATCCGCAACGCTCTGCGGCGGTGTCTGATCTATAGCCTGATCTGCAGTTTTGCCGCAGGGGTTCTTCTGTTCACCGCCGCGCCTGTTATCGGGCGGGTGTGGCTCAATGACACCCGTACCGTTCTCGCCTTGCGGGTGCTGGCGCTGACCCTGCCGCCTATTGCCGTTTGCGCTTGTTTGAACGGCTACTTCACGGCGGTGCGGCGGGTGGCCAAATCGGCGGTGGTGGGCGTTGGGGTTCAGTTCTTACGCATCGCATTCTGCGCGTACCTGCTGACTCAGTGGCTTCCCGACGGCGTGGAAATGACCTGCCTTGCCCTGGTTCTGGGCGGGGCGCTGTCCGAATTCTGCGGTCTGATTCTGACTGTCGGCGCTTACCTGTTGGATCGCCGCCTGCACCTGCAGGCTCGGTATGAGAAAGCCAATGCCTGCATGGAACAGGGACTTGATATGACCGAGGTGGCAGGCACCAAAAAGCTATTGGGCATCACGGTGCCCGTTACCTTGGCGGCTTGTCTGCGGTCGGGACTTCTGACCCTCCAGCACATCCTCATTCCCCGCGGTCTCAAGCAGAGCGGCGCGAGCTGGGAGAGCGCTCTGACCTCTTACGGAGTCCTGCACAGCATGGTGCTTCCCGTGGTGCTTTTCCCGTCGGCCTTTATTTCTTCCTTTTCGGGGTTGCTTGTCCCCGAGGTGGCCGAGTCCTGGGCGCGGGGCGATCGGGAGCGGGTCGCTCGTTTGGCGGGCAAGATCATCACCCCCGCTCTGGTCTTTTCCTTCGGGGTGGCGGGGATCATGGCCTGCTTTGGGTACGAGCTGGGCGAGGCCATCTACGGCAGTCGGGAGGCGGGCATGTACATCCGCACGCTGGCGCCCCTCATTCCCATCATGTACGTGGACAGCTCGGTGGATGCCTTTCTCAAGGGCATGGGGGAGCAGGTTTATTCCATGAACGTCAACATCATCGACGCGGGGGCATCGGTGCTTCTGGTGTGGTTGCTTCTGCCTCGCATGGGGCTGGCGGGCTACGTGGTGGCCATCTACGTCACTGAGACCCTGAACACCACCCTCTCCCTCTGTCGGATGCTTCCCATGAGCGCCATGCCCGTGTCGGTCTGGAAACAGGTCTTTGGCCCCCTTCTGTGTATCATCGGCGCGACGGCGGTCTGCCGTCTGGGCGGAATCTTTCTCCACCGCCCCATCGGCGGCACGGGCGAGTTGATCCTCCACATTTCGGTCTGCCTGTGCATCTACCTCTCCTTCCTCGCCCTCACGGGTGTGTTCGGCAAGCGGGAGTGGCGTGGCATAGGAAAAATGTTAGGGCTGTAAATTGGGGGATCGGGCAGGGGTTTCACCCCTGCACCCCACCAGAAACCCTTTTGAAAAGGGGTTTCTGGACTTCCTAAAACTTAAAAAAATATTATCAAATAATCTTTTTTAAAAGTT
>JAZRFR010000242.1:0-1829 GCA_045643785.1 Eubacteriales bacterium
AATCGGATTTTCTTCCGTATAATTTGCGGGGTTGAATCCATCCGAATTCGCCCATACGATCAGCCTGTCATCACGGGTTTTTCCAAGCACGTCACTATGGAAATTCAAAGATGCCCCAAAAATGTCGCAGAAATAATTATCCTCCCAGCCGACAATATTACATTTTCTTACTCCTGTAAAACGCAGCTCAATAGGTTTCTTCCACTGGCTATGTAATATCATTTCAATGCAATGCTCAAGCAATCCGCCAAATGCCATAGTACCCTCATCATCAACAAATGCTCCGCTATGATAGTTTATGGATACTATACAGCTATCGTGAAAGCCGCCGTATTCGTTCATCAAGTTTTCAATATCAAGTTCATTTTTTATTTCATTCCACATACAGCACCAAAACTCCTTCTTTTATTCTTGCGATAGGGATTCGTCGAATTCAAGATCGCCTAACAATTACATCATACCATAAAAATCCCCAAAAGTAAATAGGACGGCGGAATTTTGCAAAGACAACCAACAAAAAAACAACACCCACTTTTCGTGAGTGTTGTTTTCCAAAACAGCCGTAAGGCTGTAATTATCTCTTGGAGAACTGGGATGCGCGACGAGCAGCCTTCAAGCCGTACTTCTTTCTTTCCTTCATACGAGGGTCACGGGTCAGGAGACCTGCCTTCTTGAGAAGGGGACGGAAAGCGTCGTCAGCCTGGAGAAGAGCTCTTGCTGCGCCGTGACGAACTGCGCCTGCCTGACCGGAGAGGCCGCCGCCCTTAACGGTGCAGATGATATCGAACTTACCCTCGGTACCGGTGGTAGCGAAGGGCTGGTTAACGATGAGCATCAGAGTGTCAAGACCGAAGTATTCCTTTGCGGGCTTGCCGTTAACGGTGATGGAACCGGTACCTGCCATAACGCGAACGCGAGCTACGGAAGTCTTTCTTCTGCCGGTGCCGTAAAAATAAGGAACTGCGGGTGTGTAAGTCATGTTCTTTTACCTCCTTATTTCTTAAAGTTCAACAGGGATGGGCATCTGAGCTGCCTGCTTGTGTTCAGCGCCGGCATAGACCTTCAGACGGCCAAAGCTGTTGTCACCGATGGTGTTCTTGGGGAGCATACCCTTAACAGCCAGTTCAACTGCCATCTCGGGCTTGGTAGCCATCAGAGTGCGATACTTGACAGCCTTCATGCCACCGATATAACCGGTGTGGTGGTAGTGGATCTTCTGATCCAGCTTCTTACCGGTGAGAACAACCTTACCGGCGTTGATAACGATTACGCATTCGCCGCAATCCACGTGAGGAGTGTATTCGGGGCGGTGCTTACCGTTCAGAATCGTTGCGGCAGCGACAGCAACCTTACCCAGGGTCTTACCTGCGGCGTCGATCACATACCACTTGCGCTCAACGGTCTCTTTTTTGAGCATCGTAGTAGACATATGCATAGTCCTTTCATAAATCCATTTTTCTTAAGCCTTTGCAATTATAGCATAGAAAATGGATTTGTCAAGGGGTTTTTCAAACTTTTTTGAATTTTTTTCGATTTTCTTTGATTTTCTTTCATTTTCTTTGATTTTTGAAAGAATCATTCCTCGTCCGAGCTCTCATTTTCCTCCGGGAACAGGAAATCCGTGACGGTATACACCGATTCCTCCAGCAGATAAGGCAACGCCGTGTAGGTGATCCCGAAGTAAGGGCACTTCTTTTTGGGGAAGGCAAAGGACAGCACGTTCCCTTCCAATTCCACGTTGGGATATTCCGCACGGATCAGCTGGTAATATTCCGTCTCCGCTTTCTCGGGGGAGGGATAGGTCAACTTCGCCAGGGCGTTGAACACCC
>JAZRFR010000243.1:0-3774 GCA_045643785.1 Eubacteriales bacterium
CTGGACTTCCCAAAAACCTTTCAAACACATGATTTTCCCGGGTAAGCTGTAAGACACGGTTTACTTCCCTTTTGATTTTGCCACTATCGATTTTTCGTGAATATAGACGTAAAGAGAGGATTTCCCATGTCCGAACTGAAATTTGTCATTGAAAAGAGCCCTCGTATCGCTCGCCTCATCCACGATCTCTACGAGAACATGCCCGAGATCGAGGCTGACCGCGCCGAACTTGTCACCGAGAGCTACAAACAGACCGAGCATCTGCCCATCATCAAGCGCCGCTCGGCCGCTTTCCGTCACATTCTGGAGAACATCCCCGTGGTCATCCGTCCCGGTGAGCTGATCGTTGGTTCCAACTCGGTGGCTCCCCGCGGTTGCCAGACCTTCCCCGAGTTCTCCTTTGAGTGGCTCCCTCCCGAGTACGAGACCATCGCTACCCGTGAGGCCGATCCCTTCTACATCTCCCCCGACACCATCCGCCGTCTGGAGAACGTTCACCCCTACTGGAAGGGCAAGACCGTCAGCGATCTCGCCGCCGCCAACATGGATCCCGAGGTGCTGGACGTCTTCCTGAACCACGGCATTTTCACCGTCGGTAACTACTTCTACAACGGCGTTGGCCACGTCAACGTCAACTACGAGAAGGTCATTAACTGCGGTCTCGAGACCTACATCGAGGAGTGCAAGGCAGAGCTTGCCAAGCTGACCCGCGGTCAGGGCGACTATGCGAACCGCCGCAATTTCCTGGAGTCCGTCATCGAGAGCTGTGAGGCCGTCATCGCTTACGCCCGCCGTTACTCCGATCTGGCGCTGGCTCAGGCCGCCGAGTGCACCGATTCCGACCGCAAGGCCGAGCTTCTCACCATTGCCGAGGCTTGTGATCGCGTGCCCGCCAAGCCCGCCCGCTCCTTCCACGAGGCTTGCCAGGGCTTCTGGTTCATCCAGCAGCTCATGCAGATGGAGTCCTCGGGACATTCCATCTCCCCCGGCCGCTTCGACCAGTACATGTACCCCTTCTTCAAGGCTGACCTGGACGAAGGAAAGATCACCTATGAGGCCGCTCAGGAGCTTTTGGACTGCATCTGGGTCAAGCTCAATGATCTGAACAAGGTACGCGACGCCGCTTCCGCCGAGGGCTTTGCCGGCTACGGTCTGTTCCAGAACCTCATCGGCGGCGGTCAGGACGAGCACGGTCTCGACGCCACCAACGATCTCTCCTACATGTGCATGGAGGCGCAGATGCACGTTCGTCTGCCCCAGCCCTCCCTGTCCATCCGCGTATGGAACGGTTCTCCCCACTCCCTGCTTGTTAAGGCCGCCGCCGTCACCCGTGAGGGTATGGGCGTTCCCGCCTTCTACAACGACGAGGTGATCATTCCCTCCATGATGTCCCGCGGCTACACCCTTGAGGATGCCCGCGGCTACTGCATCATCGGTTGCGTAGAGCCCTCCGCTTGCCACAAGACCGACGGCTGGCACGATGCCGCCTTCTTCAACATGGTTCGTCCTCTGGAGCTTGTCTTCTCCTCGGGTATGGACAAGGGCGAGCAGATCGGCCCCAAGACCATGGACGTTCTGGAGATGACCTCCTTCGACCAGTTCTTCGACGCCTTCAAGGCACAGCAGGAGTTCTTCATTGAGATGATGGCTCAGGCTGACAACGCCGTAGACGCCGCTCACGCCGTCCGTTGCCCCCTGCCCTTCGAGTCCTGCCTGATTGACGACTGTATCGCCAACGGTAGAAGCGTACAGGAGGGTGGCTGTCACTACAACTTCACCGGCCCTCAGGGCTTCGGTATCGCCAACGTGGCCGACTCTCTGGCCGTCATGCGTAAGCTGGTCTTCGAGGACGGCGTCATCACCATGGCCGAGATGAAGCAGGCTCTCTCTGACAACTTCGGCAAGGGCGCTACCAACAAGCGCGCCATGGAGCTGACCACCGAGGCCGCCAAGATGCTGGATGCCGAAGGTAAGGAAGTGAACGCCGATCTGATCAAGGCCATCTACATGGGCTTCAAGAACGCTTCCCACATTTCTGCCGATAAGAAGGCTCGCTACGACGAGATGCTGAACATGATCGCCGACGTGCCCAAGTACGGTAACGACCTCCGCGAGGTTGACCTGTTCGCCCGCGAGGTCGGTCAGACCTACACCAAGCCTCTGCTGGCTCATACCAACCCCCGCGGCGGTATGTTCCACGCAGGTCTGTATCCCGTATCCGCAAACGTCCCGCTGGGCCATCAGGCAGGTGCCTCCCCCGACGGACGTCTCTCCAACACCCCCATCGCCGACGGTGTCGGCCCCATGTCGGGTCGCGACGTCAAGGGTCCGACGGCCACCGCCAACTCGGTGTCCCGCCTCGACCTGGGCGACGCCTCCAACGGTACTCTCCTGAACCAGAAGTTCCATCCCTCGGCGCTGGCCGGTGAGATGGGTCTGGAGAAGTTCGTGGCTTACCTCCGCGGCTTCTTCGATCAGAAGGGCATGCACGTTCAGTACAACGTCATCTCCCGCGAGACTCTGCTGGATGCCCAGGCTCATCCCGAAAACTACAAGACTCTGGTGGTTCGCGTGGCCGGTTACTCCGCCCTCTTCACCACCCTCTCCCGCTCCCTCCAGGACGACATCATCAGCCGTACTGAGCAGTCGAGCCTGTAACAAGGGGCGTTGCCCCTTGACCCCACCAGAACCCTTCTTGAAAGAAGGGTTCTGGACTCCCAAGAACTTTTAAAACAATTTTTCATTTATTTTTGAAATCCTTTCCCCATAAACAAATACCCTTTTTAAAGGTTTTTGGAGATTCCAAAGAACCTTTTGGCAAAAAGGTTCTTTGGCGGGGTTCGGGGCAGAGCCCCGAGAAAGGACCCTACATGGCAAACTACTACGACCAGATCGGTCGGATTTTTGATATTCAGCGCTTCTCGATTCACGACGGGCCGGGCATTCGGACCATTGTGTTTCTGAAGGGGTGCTACCTGCGGTGCCGCTGGTGCTGCAATCCCGAGTCCCAGGAATACAAGTTCCAGGAGCTGACCATGAACGGCACCACCAAGACGGTGGGGCAGGACATCACCGTCCGCGAGCTCATGGAGGATCTCTGCAAGGACGAGGTCTACTACCGCCGTTCGGGCGGCGGCATCACCCTGTCGGGCGGCGAGGCCATGGCTCAGCCGGATTTCGCCGAGGCCATCCTCCGCGCCTGCCACGATCGGGGCTTCAACACCGCCATTGAGACCACCGCCTTTGCGGATCGCGAGGTGGTCGCCCGCCTGATTCCTCACATCGACCACGTCATGATGGACATCAAGCACATGGATTCGGTCAAGCACGAGGCCTTCACGGGTCAGCCCAACGAAAAGATTCTGGACAACGCCCGCTACATTGCCGAGCACGCAAACCACCTGGTCATCCGTGTGCCCGTGATCCCCGGATTCAACGACACTCCCGCCGAGATCGCCGCCATCGCGCGGTTTGCCGAGTCCCTCCCCGGTGTCCATGAGCTGCATCTGCTTCCCTACCACCGACTGGGCACCGACAAGTACGTGGGTCTTGGCCGCGAGTACACCCTCTCCCACATTGCGCCTCCCACCGCCGCCCATATGCAAATGCTCAAGGAGACCGCTGAGCGGGAATCCCAGCGGCTGACCTGCCATCTGCGGGTACAAATTGGCGGCTAAAAATCGCTATCCATCCGAAAGGAAGGTTTCACCATGAAAGAACTGGAAATGCACGATAAAATGCGGATCGTACAGGAATTGGTTCCCGGTCGGCAGA
>JAZRFR010000244.1:0-6455 GCA_045643785.1 Eubacteriales bacterium
GCTGCGACGTGACCGCCGATGGCATCACCGCATCCGTGGAGACGGATTACCCCCGCAACGGCAAGGTAACGGTTACCGCTACGGGCGCTTCCAGGCTTGCCATCCGCATCCCCGCCTGGTGCGATGACTATACCCTGGATAAGCCCTACACGCTGGAAAACGGTTATGCCTTGGTGGAAAACGACGGTACCCCCGTCACCGTGACCTTCGATCTCACTCCCCGCAAGGTCTGGGCAGATACCCGTGTTCTCCGCGCCGCAGGGCAGGCCGCCGTCATGCGCGGTCCCGTGGTCTACTGCGCCGAGGGCGTGGACAACGGCGAGCGTGAGCTCCACAACTACGTGCTCACCCGCGATTTCACCGCCACCGAGGAGGGAAGCGAAGCCTACGGCCTGCCCACCCTCGCGGTGCCCTGTACCAAGCGGGTCACGGATCGCGGCGGCCTCTATCGCAATACCCCGCCCAAGACCGAGGAAGCCACCCTCAAGCTCATCCCCTACAACGCCTTCGCCAACCGCGCCGAAACCGATATGCGGGTGTGGTTCGCGGCAGAATAATCGTATCATTACCTTGAAAGCGGCTCGCGACAGCGAGCCGCCTTCAACTTTGGGTTTGTGGGGGCGCTGGGGAGCGGGGGAGCGGCCTCCGGCGGCCAAGAACCTTTTTTCAAAAAGTTCTTTGGTGGGGGTTCGGGGGCAACGCCCCCGCTTACCGTTTCCCCACCCGCGACAGGACCCAACCGGCCATGAACACGCCGTTGGTGATGAGGTCGGGCACCGAAATATCCCGCAGGGAGGTAAAGGCGAGGATGGCGTCCAGGAGCACCCCGTCGGCGGGGTTGAGCCAAGCGGGCTTGAGGGTGAGGATCGCCGCCATGACTATGCCGCAGAGGATCCCTTGAAAGGCCTTGGCGATGAGGTAGGGCTTGAAGGACAGCCCACGCCCCGCGCACAGGGTCATGACCTGGAAATGCACCGATATCCCCGACCAGCCCGCGAAGGCCGCCGTCAGAATGAGTCCCCATTCGCGGCTGGCCAGGGTGGAGGCCAGGCTGATCCCTCCCGTCATTTCCAAAAGCCCCGACAAAAGGGCGTAGCCCGTTTCCCCCGCACGCCCCGTGTCCCCCACGGCGCACCCCAAAGCCCCCGTCAGGGCCGAAAAAAAGATAACGTAAGCGCAGACGGTCAGCATGCCCGTGGCCGCACCCGATACGGCATTGGTGAAGGTCTCTACGCCCCCGATGTGCAGACCCGAGGGGAAGTGGGGATGCTCGGCGGGCTCCTCGGAACGCCGCAGAAAGAATTTCGCCAGAAACCCCACGAGAAACCCGCTCCCCAGCACCGTTCCGTAGAGAACCATACCCAGATGGCGGTTGCCATACAGCGACGTCCCCACCGCCGTGATGAGAAAGGCGGAGCTGGGGTTGTTGGTGAAGGTGAGCAGATGCTCGCACTCCGACTTGGATATGGCGTTGCGATCCAGCAGTGCCGCCGCCGTCCGCGCGCCTACGGGAAAGCCGCACATGGAACCGAGAAATACCGCCGATGCTCCTGCACCCGAAAGCCCGAAGAGCCACCGCATCAGCCGTGAAAATAACCGCCCGAAGGCCTCTCCCGCCCCGCTGGATACCAACAGCTCGGAGATGACCATGAAGGGAAACAGGGAGGGAATGACGGTGCGGGCGCAGAGGGTGAGTCCCCGTCCCATGTATTCGATGGCCGCATCCGCGTTCCGCAGAACCAGCACGAAGCAGAAGGTGGACATGAGGCAAAAGCCCACCTGCCCTGCCGAGGGCTTGTGGGGACGCTTGGCGCGGTCAGACGGAAAGAGGAAGCGGGTCTTGTGGGTCATGGAAATGCCTCCGGATGCATATGGTTCTGTACATGACTATATGGCAGGAGGGTGGTAAACATGAATCCAAAGAAGCGAAAACTCACAGAAACGGAGCGCGAGAGGCGCCCCTTGACCGAATGGCTGGCGGTAAAGCTGGATATCCCTGCCGACACCCTCACCGACGGCCTTCGCCTGGATATGCGGGGGCGCAACACCCTCACGGTATATGGCTGCAGAGGGATACTGGACTACTCCCCCTGCGAGATCCGCCTCGCCCTTAAGGAGGGGGCGTTGACCGTTTGCGGTCAGCGGCTCATCTGCACCTCTTATCTGGCGGGAGCGGTGGGGATCGACGGGTGCATCTGCGCTCTGCGGTTCGAGGACGGGGAGGTGTCGCCGTGATTCCATCCATCCCCTATTTTTTTGTGGGCTTTCGCACCCTGTCCGTCTGCCGTGAGCATGCCGCAGACCTCTTGAATCTTTGCCGCGCCCACGGCCTCATCTACGAGAATTTCCGAAGCACCGAGGACGGCGGGATCTCCCTGCGCTTTCCCCGCCCTGTTGCACGGCAGGCAGAAGCACTTTGCCGCGAACACGGAATACCCGTCACGGTGTGCAGCGAGGGGGGACTCCCCCATCTGCTCGCCCGTCTGGCCCGTCGCGCAGGTCTGGTCGTGGGGGCTGTGCTGGGGCTGATCCTCCTGGTCGCCGCCCAGAGCGTGGTCTGGGACATCCGCATCAGCGGCAATCAAGGTGTTTCGGATCACGCCATTGAGGAGACCTTGGCCGCCTGCGGCTTTTCGGTGGGCACGTCACTCCGCGGCTTTGAGGCGGATAAGCTGGAGAACAACGTGCTCTTGCTGGATGACCGTTTGGCTTGGATATCCGTCAATCGGAAGGGAACCGTGGCCTACGTGGAGGTGCGGGAGAAGATGCCCAAGCCCACGGCCGAATCGAATTCCCCTTGCGACATCGTGGCATCCATCGGTGGAGTGATCCAGCGGGTGGAATTGGAGGAGGGCAACGTGCGGGTCTCGGCGGGAAAGATCGTGGGGGAGGGAGAGGTGCTGGTCAGCGGCCTCTACGACAGCATGCAGGAAGGCATCCGTTTTACTACCGCGAAGGCCAAGGTCTACGCCCGCACCACGCGGGAGATATTGGTGCAGATCCCCCTTACCTACGAGCAAAAGGTCTATGAAACCGAGACGGATGCCCCGAAGGGAGGGATTTGTCAAGAAAAAATCCTGAATTTTTTCGGAAATTACATAAAATTCAAAAAAAAGACTGGAAATATACCGGAGTTTTGTGATATAATAGAAGATGAGAAATCATGGGCTCTTGCAGACGGGGTGGGATTCCCCATTTCGGTGCGAACCGTATGGTATGTTCCCTACACCGTGACCACCGTCACCCGCACCCTTGCAGAGGCCGAGGAGCTGGCCTACTTTGAACTCGCGAAGCAGATCGCCGCTCTCCCCGGGGGCGCGGAGCTCATCGGCAAAACGGTGACCGTCCACCACGGAAAGGAAGCCCTGACTCTGACCTGTATTCTTACCTGCATTGAGGACATCGGGCGGGTAAGACCCATTGAAATTGCAGACTAACACTCATATAGGAGTAGATACATGAACCAACGAATCATCAAGGTCGATACAGCCGAGACCACCTCCCTGATCTTCGGCACCTACGACGTCAACCTCCGCATCATTGAGGAGCGGTTTCCCGTGACCCTGCGAAACAAGTCGGGGGAGGACGGCACCGACGCCATCCTCATCAGCGGTGAGAGCATGGATGCCGTGAACGGAGCCGCCGCCGTGGTGGAGTACCTTCGCGACATGGTGCGGCATACCACCGAGATCACGGATCAGTCGGTGCGCTACGTGGTGGATATGATCGGAAGCGGAAACGCGGGGGAGCTGGCCGACATCGGTTCGGACTGCATCTTCGTCACCGCCAAGGGCAAGCCCGTCAAGGCCAAGACCGTGGGGCAGTCCAAGTACGTGGACGCCATCCGCAAGAACACCATCGTCCTGGGTGTTGGCCCTGCGGGTACGGGTAAGACCTTTTTGGCCGTGGCTATGGCGGTCAAGGCGCTGAAGGAAAAGCAGGTCTCCCGCATCCTTCTCACCCGTCCCGCCATCGAGGCAGGCGAGCGCTTGGGCTTCCTCCCCGGTGATCTGCTCAGCAAGATCGACCCCTACCTCCGCCCCCTCTACGATGCGCTGGGGGAGATGCTGGGGCCCGAGAACCATCAGCGCTTGGTGGAGAAGGGTGTGATCGAGGTCGCTCCTCTGGCCTACATGCGAGGCCGTACTCTGGATGACGCCTTCATTATTCTGGACGAAGCCCAGAACGCGACCCCCGAGCAGGTCAAGATGTTTTTGACCCGCCTGGGCTTTGGCTCCAAGGTGGTGGTCACGGGTGACCTCACCCAGACCGACCTGCCCTACGGCCAGCGCTCGGGTCTGGCTTCCGCCATCAAGATCCTGGCGGGTATTGACGATATCGCCATCCACTACCTCTCCGAGAAGGACGTGGTGCGCCACCACCTCGTGCAGAAGATCATCCTGGCCTACGACGCCTACGACCGCGAGCAGGCCGCCAAGAAGCACAACGCAGAGTCCCGCGACCGTAAGGAAGGGAAGGAGAACGACAAAACCTTCCGCCCCAAAAGAAACCAGTAAATTGCAGTTTGTGGGCCAGGGGCCCTGCCCCTGGACCCCGCTTAAACCCTTCTTGAAAGAAGGGTTTAAGAATCCCAAGAACTTTTAAAAAAGCATTATCAAATAATTCTTTTTTGAAAGTTTTGGGGGTCAAGCCCCTTTTTCAAAAGGGGCTTGCGGGGGTGGGGGCAGCGCCCCCACAAACCCGAATTTATATTTTATCATAAACAGGAGATACATATTATGCAACACGTACCGCCTATGATCTACTTCATGAACGACCAGGACAAGCTTCCTGTGACCTACAAGCTGAAGATGCTGACCCGCCGCGCGGTGGAGACCGTCATTGAGCACGAGCAGTACAACAATTCCTGCGAGGTGTCCATCACCTACACCGACAACGAGCAGATCCACGCTCTGAATCTGCAGTATCGCGGAGTAGATCGCCCCACCGACGTGCTGTCTTTCCCCATGATGGACTTCTCGGGGGAGAGTGACGAGCCCGTAGCGGACGAGCCCGTGGTGAGCCTGGGAGACATCGTGATCTCTTTGGAAAGAGCTCTGGAGCAGGCCGAGGAATACGGCCACAGCTTTGAGCGGGAGGTGGCCTTCCTGACGGTGCATTCCATGCTCCATCTCTTGGGTTACGACCACGAGACGAGTGAAGCGGACGACCGCGACATGCGCGCCCGCCAGAGAGCCATTATGGACATTATGGGTCTGACTGTTGAGAGCGCCGAATAATCCCACTATAAGGAGTTACGAGCATGAGTCAGCAACAGAATCAAGATAACGAGCTGTTTTCCCTGAGCACCGAAACCCCAAAGCGGGAAAATCCTTACCTGAAAAAGAACCGCGAGAAGGCGAAAGCCGCCAAGGAGCCTTCGCCTCGCCGTAAGGCAGAGGTCGACGACGCGGAGACGCCTATCGAGGCGGATGGCACCCGTCGGCGCACCTTTTCGGACTGGATGTTCGAGCACGTCAAGCTCATTGCCGCCATCGCCACGGTTCTGGTGGTGCTGTCGCTGGTGTTCATTACCGACGTGGTAGATGTGGTGAATCATCTGGTTTTCCAGAGCCAGCAAGAGGAAAAAGAAATGCTCACCCTCAATTACCTCAAGGGTCTCTCGGAAAAATCCGAGCCCATATCCTGGGGGGATCTGGACAAGTTCCGCCGTGACGAGAGCCGCGCACAGGACTCCGTGACCTGGATGCTGTCGGTTCAGGGCGGTCAGTACGAGCTGTGGATCTCGGGGACGAGTGTGAAAAAGAATCCCTCATACGTATACCTTTTCGATATGAAAACGGGAGATAAGATGATTTTCGGAGAGGATGATTTCGACACCTTTATCCGAGAGCATACCAAGAAATAATTGCCGACAGAGGAATTACAATATGAAAAAAACAGGTTTTATCGCCATCGTGGGCCGACCCAACGTGGGTAAGTCCACCCTGCTCAACGCCATGCTGGGGGAGAAGATCGCCATCGTGTCCTCCAAGCCCCAAACCACCCGCAACCGCATCAACGGCATTCTGACCGAGGGGGAGGATCAGTTCGTATTCCTGGACACTCCCGGTATCTTCAAGCCTCAGAATTCTTTGGGTGATTTCATGGTCAAGACCGCCAACGCCTCTATGCAGGACGCCGACGCCATCGTGCTGGTGACCGATCTCGGCAAGGAAGTATCGAGCGTGGAGGAGAACGCCATCGCCTACGCCAAGCGCACCGAAACTCCCTGCATTCTGGTGCTGAACAAGACCGACCTCTACAACGCCACCGAGGTGGCAGACGCCATCATGAAGTACGCCGCCCTCCACGACTTCTTTGCCGTGGTGCCCCTGTCCGCCAAGAGCGGCAAGGGAGTGGAGGCTGTGCTGAAGGAGTGCAAGCCCCACCTCCGCGAGTCGGAGTGGTTCTTCCCCGAGGACATCGCCACCGACCAGCCCGAGCGTGTCATG
>JAZRFR010000245.1:0-3699 GCA_045643785.1 Eubacteriales bacterium
ACATCTTTTTGATTTGTGGCAATAATTCTTTTGTGTGTTGATACTTTCTTGGCATACAATTACCCCCTTGATATGGTATCTATATTCTACCACATCAAGGGGGCTTTTGTCTACTGTCCGTTTTTAACGGACTTGTTCAGTTTTGCGGCGGGGGATGTTTTTTATGGGAACTATCGGGTTACTTTTTATCCGTCGGCTGATAGGGCGGTACGGGATTGGCGTTTGTGCGCGCCGTCTTGCGGCGCTTCTCGGCCTTGCGGTTGAGGATAATGATCACGGTGACGCCAACGCCGCCGATGACGGCCAGAACCAACAGGGTGGGGAAGGCTTCAACGAACCACACGGCGAAGTCCTGGCAACCCTCGCCGAAGTCTGCCCAGCTATCCTTGAAGGCTTCCGCGATGCGCTCCCCAAAGGTAGGATCGGGCTGTACCACTTCGGTATAGGTAATGACCTCGTTCAGGGTGAGGTATACCGTGGACATGGCTACCTGGCCGTCGTAGAGGTTGAGCTTGGTCTGCAGAGCCTCGATCTCCTCGATGACGTCATACAGCCGCTCCTGCACCTTGAGCATATTGGAGATGTCGCTGTAATCCGTGAATCCCTCCAGCATGGCGGTGAGGGAGGTCTTCTCGGCCTCCAGGGTCTCCAGGCGGGAGACGGTGTCGTAGTAGGTGGCGGTGATCTCGTTGGAGGAGGCGTCCTGACTCAGGATGCGGATGCCCTCGTCTACCCGCAGGGTTTCCAGGAATGCGTCCAGCTTCTCGGCGGGGACGCGGAAGGTGTAGGTGGCGCGGCGCTCGGAGCCCTTGACGTCGTTGTAGCCCGTACCCATAGAGGAGGATGCCTCCACGTAGCCGCCATGGGTGGCAAGTGCCGACATGATGACCGATACGGCGTCGTCGTAGGCTTTGGTCTCGCAGGTCATTTTTACGGTGCGGATGATCTTGCGCTCGTAATCTCCGTCGAGGGAGCCGCCGAGGTTCTCTGAGGGTTTCTCGCCGTCCATACCGCCGGCTTCAAAGCTTTCTCCTCTGGAGGGGGAGGAAACAGCGTCGTCGAGGGGGACGTCGGCGGAGCAGGAGGCGAAGGTGACGAGAACCACCAGCAGGGCGGTTATCAGGGCAAGGGCGCGGATGGTGCGTGTCTTTTTCATGGATTCATTCTCCTTTCTGGCGGTGAATTTATACCTCTCACTTATATAGACACCTTTTTGGGCAATTTCTTACGGGTTTTTGAAAATGTTTAAAAAATATTCATAAAGTGACCGAAAAGCTCCCTCGCCGCACGGCGGGGGAGCTTTGGGAGGCCCCCAACCGCGTGGCAGGGAACGTTTCATATGAGGTGGGGAATTACTCTTCCTTACCGTCCTTAACCCCGAGCATGAGGTTCGCCAGGATACCCAGGATGAGGGCGCAGGCGATGGTGGTCAGGGTGACCTTGCCGAAGGAGACCGACAGACCGCCGATACCCGAAATGAGGATGACGGAAACGACGAACAGGTTGCGGTTCTTTTCCAGGTCTACCTTCTGGATCATCTTCAGACCCGAGACGGCGATGAAGCCGTAGAGAGCCATGCACACACCGCCCATGACGCAGGAGGGAATGGTGTTAACGAAGGCTACGAAGGGGGACAGGAAGGAAATGACGATGGCCAGGATGGCAGTCACGGTGATGGTGATGGCCGAAGCGTTACCCGTGATGGCTACGCAACCCACCGATTCGCCGTAGGTGGTGTTGGGGCAACCGCCGAAGAAGGCGCCTGCCATGGAACCCACGCCGTCACCCAGCAGGGTGTTGTGGAGACCGGGCTCCTCCAGGAGGTCGTGCTCAATGATGGTGGACAGGTTCTTGTGGTCGGCCAGATGCTCGGCAAAGACCACGGCGGCAACGGGGATATAGGCTACGGCAACGGTGCCGATGAAGGCGGCGTCAATGTCCTTAATGCCCTTGAACGCTTCAACGAAGGTGAAGTCGGGCAGGGAAACGATGGACTCAACACCGAAATTCGTGAAGAGGTTGACGATGGGATCGAAGTTGATGACCAGCAGCTCGGGAACGTTGGCCAGCTTGCCGATGACGGTAAAGATAGCGGCTACGGCGTAGCCTGCGAGGATACCCATAATGAAGGGAATGAGGCGGATCATCTTCTTACCGAAGGTGGCGCAGAGCATGGTGACGGCCAGAGTGACCAGACCGCAGATGATGGCGACGTAGACAGAGCCGCCTGCGGGGGCAGTCTGGAGGTCACCGATGGCGTTACCGGCCAGGGAAAGACCGATGATGGCAACGATGGGGCCAATGACCACGGCGGGCATGAGCTTGGCGATCCACTTAACGCCGGCGAACTTAACGATGACGGCGATCAGCACGTAGACCAGACCGGCCATAACCGCGCCGAGGATGAGGCCCATGTAACCGGCCTGTGCCGAAACGGCGCCTCCGAAGGCGGCGCACATGGGGCCGATGAAGGCGAAGGAGGAGCCCAGGAATACGGGGCTCTTGAAACGGGTGAAGAGCTGATAGACCAGAGTACCGATACCGGCTCCGAACAGCGCGGCGGCGGAGCTCATGAGAGGAGCACCCTCGGGCATGGAGCCGCTGGTGTTGATGATGACGGGCACCACCAGGGTAGCAGCCATGATGGCCAGGAGCTGCTGGATGGCGAAGATGATGATCTGACCGAACTTGGGTTTGTCTTTGATGCCGTAGATGAGTTTCATGGGGTTTCTCCTTCATTATATAATATAGCGGCGACCCGCCGGGGGACAGATGTTTTGCGGGCAAAAAATAAGCCCGCCTTGGTAAAGAGGCGGACGGCATACGGGCGCGTGGGCGGTGGGGTATTCGATTCTGACAACTTCACCCAACGCATCTGCCGTTCCGTGACTTTGACCGTATACAGTATACCATACTTTTAGAAAATTGTAAAGGGGTTTGGGGGATTTTCTGCGTTTTTTCGGGATTTTTGGGGAGAGAAGGCGTTTTTGCGGATTAAAAAGCCTGAAATCTTCGATCATTGCGGGAATGTGTGCAATTTGCACAAACGAATAGTGGGTGACTTGTGCATATCTGCTTGAAGAGCCAAAGTGAAAAAACTTGTCAAAAAGTGCTTGACAAATGGAAACGAAAGTGCTATAATATGCAAGCTGTCAGCGAGCGGGTCACAAAAAGCCTGCCGCAGAACAGCGAGACAAAATATCACGAAAAAAGTTGAAAAAACTTTTGAAAAACCTCTTGACAAAAGCGAGAGAGTGTGATATAATAGTCGAGCACTTCCGCCCGAGGCGAAAGGTTGAGAAAAATTTCTTAAAAAACTTTTCAAAAACCTATTGACAAACGGAAACGAATGTGCTATAATAACAAGGTCGCGCGAAAACGCGGCGCTGTGAGCCTAAGCTCACACAGATCATTGACAATTGAACAACAGGAGATTAAAGTACAAGCAAAGCTTGTGATTGAGAATCTCGAAATTTCTTTGAAAAAGAAATCTTGAATCTATCACGGATTCAAGACATACTCAACAAAGTATAAAGAGCCAAACAAGCTCGAGAAACTAAGGTTTTAACCGGAGACGGTTTAAATACAATTTGCTCGAGAGTTTGATCCTGGCTCAGGATGAACGCTGGCGGCGTGCATAACACATTCAAGTCGAACGAGGTAGCAATACCTAGTGGCGGACGGGTGAGTAACGCGTGA
>JAZRFR010000246.1:0-4440 GCA_045643785.1 Eubacteriales bacterium
GACGAGCCCGAAACCGACGAGCCCACCCCCGAGAACCGCGAGATCAGCTTCGATAAGCAGCCCCTTTCCTCTCTTGTGACCAACGGAAGTATCTTCAAGTATCACGATCCCAATAACCAGGTTTACAGCAACACCATGGGCGACTACCGCGTTCACCTGGGCATTGACGTAGCTACCGACATGAACGCCGAGGTCTACGCCCTCTACGACGGCACCGTGGAAAACATTTTTGAAGATTTCATGATGGGTCACTGTGTGGTCATCAACCACGGAAACGGACTCTGCTCCATCTACAAGAACCTCTCCGGCTCCTACCCCGCAGGGGTGGAGGTCGGCGCCACCATCCGGGCCGGCCAGGCCGTGGGCTACGTGGGAGACTCCGCTTTGATCGAGATCGCCGACGAGCCTCACCTGCACTTTGAAATGACCCTGAACGGCGAGCAGGTCAATCCCTTGGATTATCTGAACGAATAAACCCAAAAGCCACATGGAAAGCCCCTTGCAAGAGCAAGGGGCTTTCGTATGGATGCGCCGCGAAATCCGAATCGGCGTTCCATTCCCCCAATACGTACGGATTCTTTTGGGAATTTGACGAATCTGCAAAATCCCCCTTGATTTTCTTCCCTGTTTGTGCTACAATACATTTGGAGCCCCCTCGGGCAGGAATAAAACAAACAGGAGGAAAACACCGTGTCTAACCCCACCATCGGTATTCTCTACGATTTCGATAAGACCCTCTGCACCACGGATATGCAGGAATACGATTTCATCAAGAATCTCGGCATGACTTCAGACGCATTCTGGGGCGAGGCCGCCGCCATCACTCAACAGCACGAGGTGGAAAAGATCCTCGCTTACATGTTCGTCATGATCAAGAAGTGCAAGGAAAAAGGCATTCCTCTGACCGAAGAATACCTGAAAAGCTGTGGCGAGCACGTCGTGCTTTTTGACGGAGTGCTGACCTGGTTCGACCGCATCAACGCCTTTGGGGAATCCCTGGGCGTCAGGATCGAGCATTACATCATCTCCTCGGGCACCTACGAAATCATCCAGGGAACCCCAATCGCCAAGTACTTCAAGCGCATCTACGCCTGCAAGTATATGTACGACGAGAACGGAGAGGCGCTGTGGCCCGCTCTGGCCATCAACTACACCCTCAAGACCCAGTACATCTACCGCATCTCCAAGGGCACGCTGGACGTCACCGACGACTACAACCTCAACCGCGTGCAGGACGAGTCCCTCCGCCGCATCGCCTACCACAACATGATCTACATTGGAGACGGACTCACCGACATCCCCTGCATGAAGCTGGTCAAGGAGCGAGGCGGTAAGTCCATCGCCCTGTATCCCCAGGGCAACAGCGCCCACGTCAAGCCCCTGGTGGAGGATGCCCGCATCAACTACGTCTGCGTGGCTGACTACAGCCCCGATTCCCCCCTGGAGCAGATCGTCAAGCTCATAATCGAGAAGATGGCCATTCTGGAAAAGCTCAATCTGCAGGAGCGGGAACAGCTTTCCCGGTACAAGCGGTTCAGCGATCAGGATGCATGATTACAGCAGAAACGGACGCCGCAGATTTGCGGCGTCCGTTTTTTCATAGCACCTTCCATCCCGCCCCGAAGATCCGTGTCACATTTTGTCATCAGCAAAATATACTGGATAGAGAAGGAGGGACATCATGGATAACTACGTCATAATGGCGCTTATGGCCACATTGGGAACCTGGCTCGTGACCGCCCTGGGCGCAGCCACCGTCGTCTTTTTTAAATCCCCCGATCCCAAGGGACTGAATATCATGCTGGGATTTGCATCCGGAGTCATGATCGCCGCCAGCTTCTGGTCGCTGCTACAGCCGGCGATTGAGCGGGCAGATGCCGCATCCGGTCTGCCGGCGTACCTGGTAGCCACAGTTGGTTTTTTGCTGGGCGCTCTGTTCATGTGGGCCTCCGACAAGGCCGTGGCTTTTGCCACAAAGAGAGCAAACAACCTTCAAGCAGGCGGTGGCGACCGATTGCAACGCATTGCCATGCTGATCCTTTCCATCACGCTCCACAACATACCGGAAGGATTGGCGGTCGGCGTGGCGTTCGGTGCATTGCAGGGAGGCGGGTATACGACCGAAGCCTTATTGGGGGCTATTTCGGTAGCGGTAGGAATCGGCCTGCAGAATTTTCCCGAAGGGGCGGCTGTTTCGGTCCCCCTGCGCAGAGAAGGTTACTCCAGGAAAAGGAGCTTTTTGTTCGGCCAGGCGTCGGGCATGGTAGAGCCCATCGCGGGTGTGATCGGCGCCCTGCTGGTGGTTTACGTGGAAGCCATCCTTCCCTACGCCCTATCCTTCGCCGCAGGAGCCATGATCCTGGTTGCCGTCCACGAGCTGATCCCCGAATGCCAAAGCAACCAAGCGGCACAGCCCTATGCCGCCACAATGGGTATCATTTTAGGCTTTGCCACCATGATGCTGCTGGACGTTATGCTGGGATGATGGTTGTACGAAAAACCCCTTGCTTACGCAAGGGGTTTTTCTATGTCTATGGGGGACGAAAAAACTATGTTTACGTGAAATAATTCATTTCATGATTTGAGTATGACCCTTCACCGGTGCCAAACACAATATCAAGGATGCTTCTTATCGTGAACGTCCAAGAGGTAGGCGCGACAGCTCACATTCTCATTCTCGCTCTCGGTGATCACCACCCAGACAGCCGTCACGGTGAACTCCAGATATCCCTTCACACCGTCTACGTCAAATACGTACCGGTCATCCGTAAGGGTCGCCTCCCCTTCAAGGCGAGTACGGATCTCCTCGAACTCCACCTCGGGGTCGAACTCACCCATGGGCTTGAGGCAATCAAAGGCGAAGGTCACCGCGCCTTCCGCGCCTTCTGTCACCTCGGACACAGTCAGCTTGTATGCCTCAGAATACGCGGAATTTACGTAAGTATCCTTATGCATGCGGAGGGCCAGCGTCTTCTCAAACAGGGGTACGAAGGTCAGGCCTGCCATCATCCGGGTATACTCCCGCTCCACGCAGACAGCGGGGCGCTGGGTGCACTGCTCGTAGAGCTCCTCACCCTCCTCAGCGGAAATGCTCTTGCGGACACCGTCCTCGACTGTATACCAGCCTTCCTTGTCCAGATACATGTTCACACGGTAGCCTACGCTTGCAACACAATGAAGCTCTCCGTCACGGATCTCGTAGAGGTAAGCTTCTGCATCACGGCCAACGAGGCCGCCGGTTCCGACGTGCATATGGAGGCGGCCATTTTCGTCGATCCAGCAACCCGAGACACCCTGCAGAAGCACGGGACGCCCATCTTTCATGGTAAAGATATCCAGCACAGTATAGTTCTGATCCATGATGATCAGCTCCTCCACCCCGTCTCGGTTCAGATCCTTGCGCGCATAGCCGTAGGCGTCGTTTCCGTTGTGGGGATAGTCCCAGCCGAAGTAGGTGGTCGTGGGCTTGCCCGTAAAGCCGTGGTAGAAGAGGCTGTGGAAGATCTCGTAATCCTCGTTGCTCTCAAAGGTAAAGAGATCCTCGTACTCGCCGGCGACCCACGCCTTTTTCGTGCAGTCCGCAAACTGCTCCACGATGGTCTTATAGGTGGCCAGGATGCCCTCATAGGAAGAGAAATCCGCGACGGGCGGCGGGTTTTCGGTGGACTCGGCGGGGATCAATGGGACAAAGCGGAAGCCCGTCGTCTTGTTGATATAGTACATATCGAGCCCGACCGTGCCGTGGAGATAGTCCAGCGTCTGCTTTTCCTCAAAGGTGATCTCGGAGCGGACGCCGTCCTCGATCTTATAGTACTTCCCCTCGTCGTCCGCGCTCGAGCCGTATTCAAGGCCTTCGAGGCGACCGTCGCGGAGCGTCTGTATGCGGATGCAGCTGAGCCGGTCAGGGATGTACTCCATGGAGGTCACGGTGCCGTCGGGGGAGATCGCCATGGACACTTTGGTCGCGGCGAGCAGAGTCGGCATATTCTTCTCCAGCGTAAAGAGGGCGTAGACCTGCTGAGCGTTTGTCATCAACACGAGCTCAAAGATCCCGTCCCGATTGATATCCTTGATCGCGTAGCCCAGAATGGTAGGATCCTCGCTATTGCTGACGATCTCAAAGAGCGCAGTATCCACAGCCGATGCGTCTTCCGCAGGCGCTGGCAGCTCCCCGCCGTCCGCCTTGACTCGGGCAAGGGCGGTATACGCCTCGATCACAGGAGCATAGGAGACCCCGGGATCCTGCGGGGTCGTCTTTCCCCCGAAGCCGGCACAGGAGACCGTTCCCCACACGCAGGTAAGGCACAAAAGCACAAGCAGTATTCTTTTCATTATTGCACCTCTTTTGAAAGTTTTTTTATTATATCATATCATATCACACAATCGCGCCATTGTCAATAGGCTTTCGGTGTGTAGTGTAGCGAAGCGGAACAGGGCTGA
>JAZRFR010000247.1:0-5338 GCA_045643785.1 Eubacteriales bacterium
GCGGGGGAACGCCAAAGGGAAACTTCTTGAAAGAAGTTTCCCTCTGGACACCCTTCAAGAACTTTCAAAAAAGATTATTTATGAATGCTTTTTTAAAAGTTTTTGGGAGTCCAGAACCCTTTTTTTAAAAAGGGTTCTGGTGGGGTGCAGGGGTGCAACCCCTGCCCTACAAACTGCAATTTATAAACGCCAATCGGGACACGTTTCCGCATCCCGATCCAGTATTGCATACTTACGCCTTGGCAAAATCCATGCCGTCTAGCTCGTCCTTGGTGTAGGTGTAACGGGTATTGCAGAAGCGGCAGACGATCTCCAGCTCCTCGGGCTTGCCCTCGGCAACCTGCTCGCGGAGGAGGTCGTTCACCTGACCCCGGCCGAGAGACTGCATGACGGCGTCCATCTTGCCCTTGGAGCAGTTGCACTTGTAGTCCACGGTCAGCTCGTCGAAAATATCGTAGGGAATATCGCGGAGTGCCACGTCCATGATGGCCTTGTTGTCCATACCCTTGTCGATCATGGACGACAGATGCGCCAGATCGGCGGCGTTGCGCTCCAAAAGGTCTACGGTCTGCTCATCGGCGAAGGGAAGAAGCTGAACGAGGATACCGCCTGCGGCGCGGCAGGAGTGGTCGGTGTCCACCAGCACGCCCAGGGCGCAGAGGGTGGGCACCTGCTCGCTCTCGGCATAGTAGGTGGTGATATCCTCGGCGATCTCGCCGCTGGTCAGGGCGACCGAGCCGCTCTCGGGGATCTCGCCGCCCAGATCCTTGATGACGTTGATGATGCCGTCGCCCACAAGACCGCCCACGTCCAGCTTACCGCTGGCTTTCAGGGGCAGGTCGGCGGCGGGATTCTGGATATACCCACGGACGTTGCCGATCCAGTCGCTGACCGCGAGGATGCGCCCCGCGGGGCCGTCGCCCTCAAAGGATACGGTGATGGAGTCGGTCTCCTCGCCCAGCATGCACCCCATCATGGAGGTGACGGTGAGGACTCTGCCCAGCGCCGCGGTGGCGGTGGGGGAGGGCTTGTGGTATTCGATGGCACGGTTGACCATCTCGGTGGAACGAATGACGTGTACCCGCGCGCTGCCGTCCTGGGTCATGGCGCGGAGAATGGTGTTGTTGCTCATGATGTTTCGCTTTCTATGGTGTTGTTTTTATTGGTATGAAATAAATGTTGACGCGAGTTATGTGCGGTCTTCGCAGAGATACCAATCTCCCACCTTCCTCGTTCTCGCCACCACGTACCATCGCTCGGTGGTCTCGGTCACAGGCGAGAAATCGAAGTCGGAGTAAATTCCGCAAAGATCAAATCCCGCATCATCCAATGCGGCGGTCAGTTCGGCCTCGTCAAAGCACCGCTCTGTCTGCTCCTCGTCGGAGCGGGTGTAGATGCCGTCATCGCCCTCGGCAAAGAGGGACAGGTAGAATTTGCACAGACGGCTTTCGGGATCGTACTCGTTCTGCCAGCCGCAGAATACGGCCTTGCCGTCGGCGTCCTCATCCTCCAGTATATACGCATTATTCCCGTAGGTGTGGGCAAACTTGTAGGGGCTGTTGACGTCGAACACCAAAAGCCCGCCCGGGGCGAGGTAGAGGTGGATGCACTTCAGGCACGCCAAAAGATCCCCGTCACCGCAGAGGTAATTGAGGCTGTCGAGACAGCACACCGTGGCGTCCACGGTGCCGTACAGCTCGAAATCCCGCATATCCTGCTGCAAAAAAAGGGGGGCAGGGTGCTTGGAAAGCTCCTCCATGGCGGCATCGGTATCAAACCCGTCCGGGTCTATGCCAAGACGGGCGCAAGCCTCCTCAAAGAGGCGGTCGGTGCGGTCGGCGTTCTTGTCAAAGGCCTCGGCCAGCATCTCGGAACTGCCGTCAATACCGATCATATCGTACCCGCGATCGGCCAGCGGGAAGGTCATGCGCCCTGTGCCGCAGGCCAGATCCAGCACGATCTCGGGCTTGGCGGGGAGAAATTTCTTGAAGCAGGCTTCCAAAAATTCACTCCACCGTACGTAGTCCACGTCGGCGTTGAAACGGTCATAGGCAGAGGCAATGGCGCGGTATCCGTCGTACATAGATGTCCTCTGTAGAATAAGTTTTTCGGGGGTCAGGAGCGGTGGCGGTCGGTGAGCCCGGGATGGCGATTGGCCTCCAGATTATCCAGAACCTTGTTGTAGCCGTCGTTGCCGTACTTCAGGCAGCGGTTGACACGGCTGATGGTGGCGGTGCTGAGCCCCGTCTGGGCGGCGATATCGGCGTAGACGGCGTTAGCCCGCAGCATACGGGCGGCCTGCATACGGCGGGACATTTCCTGCAGCTCGGATACGGTACAGAGGTCCTCAAAGAAATTGTAACAGTCTTCAACTGTTTCGAGCGTCAGGATGGCTTGAAACAGGAAATCCAGCTTTTCGTCCTTGATTTTGCTTGCCATGGTGAAACTCCTTTCGGGAGCGGGAGGTAGCTCCCGCCTTGTTTAGAACTATTATACCACAAACTTTTGCCCGTGTAAAGGGGAGTGAGCAAATTCAACAAATATTTTTGCGAAAAAGCGGGATCCCGCCGTAGCAGGACCCCGCTTGACCGTTTGGTCGTCAGAAAATGAACTTACTGGTTGTTCTGATTCTTACCGGCCAGACCGTTCTCGTAGGACTGGATCATCTTCTTGACCATCTGACCACCGATGGAACCGGCCTGACGGGAGGTCAGGTCGCCGTTGTAGCCCTGGTTCAGGTTAACGCCAACCTCGGAGGCGGCCTCCATCTTGAACTGGTTCAGTGCCTGCTTTGCCTCGGGAACGAGGGTCTTGTTGCTTCTTGCCATGGTAATGACTCCTTTTGCTTGTGTCTTATCTGCCCGCGCCTTGACGCCCGCGCTTTGGCGCCTGCGGCTCGGCGGGACATTTCATCTATATCATCGAGCCCGGGCGGGATGCGGAAGGACGTCCCGTTGGGCTCGTCTTTGCGCTTCGCTCGGCTCTGGTATTATTGTGAGCGGTTTTTCGGGGGATATGAATGGGAATTGTTGCACAACTTTTGATTTGATTTGACGATTTGTCTTTACAAACGAAAGTTTTTGTGCTATAATAGTATGAATTGTTTTTTCATGCGGAGGGTTTGCCATGAGGCGAAATCGGACACGCGTAATCGCGCTCATACTGACGGCGGTCATGCTTGCGAGCATGATGGCCTTGTTTGCGTGCCCTGTTTCGGCCGCCGAACCCGACAGTGATCAGCCGCAAGGCAAGCAGCTGCAGGCGACCATCGAGGAGCAGATCCGCGCCTTTGCCGACTCCATCGACAAGAAAAACGCCGACGATACCGCCGCAAAAGCGTTGGCTAAGCATGGTGTTTCGGGGCGCGGGAAGAAGTTGTCCGCTGGGAAGAATCACGCGCTGACGGCGACGCTGTGGAATTCGGAGTTTCTTCAAGTGGCTGCAATCGACACCTGCGTTGCGGCTATTGATTATATGCAAAAATTGGATAAAGACTATTTGCCCAATGTAAATGGTTTCTGTGCCTGGAATGGTTCAAACCGTTCTTATGGAACATTTGTGTGCATTGTAGGGGGCACCTATGAATATAGTAACCGCGAATATACTCTTTACCACGTTCCATCTTATACCGGGAAGCAGAATGCTTATGACAATTCATTGGATTGGATGGCGGGAACTACGGGTATAGCGGCGAGTTTTCAAACGAAAAAAGTAACCGCAGATGCCATAACGTATTCGGTAACCTATTCGATATGGGATCGCTTTGACTTCAGCACCAGCAATAATTCCGGGTTCAAAAATCTAATATCTGGCCTCGCGGCGCTTCTGTTTCGCGAGTTTGATTGGGATTCCAAGGTGACCTTTGAGCTTACCGTTCCTTATTCCTGCGATCATGGCACAAACAATTATCATTGGACATACGATGCGACAAACCGCCTGTTGATATCCGATAACTCTAACGGCTATACCGAAAACGGCGTGACAAGACTAACGTATCAAGAGTATGCCGGAGTTACCACTCCCTATTATCATAAACTTGAAAAGCCTGTTCGTCTTTACCATGACAAACCGTGGGTTATGGAATATACGATTTGCAAACTGGGCAACTTAGTTATCGCCCCCTTGGAGAAAATCACGCAACAGCAATTATGTTTAATGAATTACGCCACCTCCGGCTTATTGTTTCAACAAAAAAACGTTGTCAATAATCAAACAGCGTATGACTGTTACGGAACCTACTACGACGGACTTCTTTCCTCCAAAATTACGTATACATTCCGTTTGGAAAATGTGATCGATTCCAAAGGGAACAATATGGTTTATCTTACCATCATCAACGCGGATAACCAAACAACTGTACTGAACAAAGTTCCCATGGATGATTATTACGAAAATGTTGATGGTGTTCTGACTTTGAAAAATTCATCTTCCAGCTACTGGAATGGTACTGACTTCTTTATCAATTATATCGGTAATCAAGATTATTCGTTCCACGCCGACTACTTCGACCTCCGCATCTGGGAAAACGGCATTGACGGCGGCAACGGCGACTATTTCACCTCCAAGGTCACCAAACCCACCTGCGCCGCCAAGGGCTACACCACCCATACTTGCGCCCTCTGCGGCTACAGCTACAAGGACACCTACACCGCCAAAACCGATCACAAATTCGGCAGTTGGAAAAAAACTGCTTCGCCGACCTGCGTGGGCAAGGGAACCGAGACCCGCACGTGCTCGGGTTGCGGCGCTACCGAGACTCGCTCCATCGCCGCCCTCGGGCATAGCCATACTCCCGCCGTGACCGCGCCGACCTGCACCGAGCAGGGCTTCACGACTTATACTTGCCATTGCGGAGATACCTATGTTGACAGCTATGTTGATGCCAAGGGTCACACCATGGGCAACTGGGTTGAGACCGAGGCTCCTACCTGTACCGAAAAGGGAAGTGAGACTCGCGAGTGTGAAAACTGCGATTATACCGAGACCCGCGAAGTAATCGCTACTGGTCACACCCCGAGCGACTGGATCGAGGACATCGAACCCGCGCCAGGCGTGGAGGGAAGCAAGCACAAGGAGTGCGAGGTCTGTGGTGAAACTCTGGAAACGGCGGTTATCGAGGCTCTCCCCGAGGTGACAGAGCCCGAGACGGAACCCGAGACTGAGCCCGAAACGGAACCCGAGACGGAACCCGAAACGGAACCTGAAACGGAACCCGAAACCGAGCCCGAAACGGAACCCGAGACGGAACCCGAAACGGAACCTGACACGGAACCCGAAACCGAGCCCGAAACGGAACCCGAGACCGAACCCGAGACCGAACCCGAAACCGAACCCGAAA
>JAZRFR010000248.1:0-21738 GCA_045643785.1 Eubacteriales bacterium
GGGTATGGCCGTTGGCAGACACCAGTTCCTCGCCGCATACGGCGCAGTTCTGGGGATCGGTACAGGTTGCCTCCGCGCCGGGAGTGTGCCCCTTAGCGGCGGTCAACTCGATTCCGCACACGGTGCAGGTCTGGTTGGCGGTGCAGGTCGCCTCGGCGCCGGGAGTATGACCCTTAGCCGCGATCAACTCGATTCCGCACACAGTGCAGGTCTGGTTGGCGGTGCAGGTCGCCTCTGCGCCGGGAGTATGACCAAGCGCATCAATAGTTTCTTCCTCTTTCTCGCCGCAGGCACAGGTGCGCTCCCTCATACCGGATTCGGTACAGGTAGCCTCCTTGGTCGTGCTCCAATCGCCCCAGGCGTGGGTGTGGGTGGTTTCAGTCTCGGTCGGGGTGGTTTCGGCATCCGTCTCCGCCGGAGTTGCCGTGTCGCCCTCCGTGTTGGCGTTCGTGTTCATTTCCACGCCGCCATCCGTATCAGCCGGATTCGTTTCTCCGGGCGTTTGAACAGCCGTTTCCTTGCTGTTGTCGATGGTTTCGGTGGGTGTCTTTTTCGAATCACAGGCAACAAAAGCCACCAGACAAGCCATCAGAACCGCAAGCAGAATCAAAAGTCTTTTCATGATGTTTCCTTCCCTTTCAGGATATTTTACCTCTATTATACTCAATTTTTGAGTATTTGTCAATACTCAACTTGTAAGTACTGAGTTTTGGACGTGCCCTATAGCTTATACAGAAAGAAGCACCCCTGCTCGGCAAGGGTGCTTTCGTTATGGGTACAATCAGATCGTAACCTCCGCATGCGCCTCGGCGCTGCGGTAGATGGCGTCCAGCATCTTCTGGACGGTGAGGGCGTCGGCCATGGGGGAGACGGGGGTCTTACCGGTGTTGACGCACTCCACGAAGTGACGGAGCTCCTCCATGAACATGTTGTTGGGAGTGACCTCGGGCTTGACGTCGGCCAGGTAGCCTTCCTCGTTCTCGCCGTAGACCGTGAGGGGCTCGAAGGAGCAGCCGGCCTTACTACCGAAGAGGGTCACGTCGTTGGCCTCCTGACCGTTGATGGCCCAGGCGATCTCGGCGGTCATGGTCTTGCCGCCCTCAAAGCGGAAGAAGACCATAGCGGAGTCCTCGGTGTCGAAGACACCCTTACCCTCGCCGAAGGGACACCAGCGGGTGATGCCCTTGGTCTGGAAATCACCGATGCGGTAGGAGGTCTCGGCGGTGCAGGTGACGGGGGTGGGACGACCCATCAGGTACCAGGTGCGGTCGATGGCGTGGACACCGATATCCAGCACAGGGCCGCCGCCGGCCAGCTCTTTATCGGTGAACCAACCGCTGGGGGTACCTCTGCGACGGACGTAGCGGCACTTGGCGGCGTAGATCTCACCGAACACACCCTGATCATACAGCTCGCGGCACTTGATGGCCTCGGCCATGTAGCGGGTCACCACGGCCAGCATGAACTGCACGCCTGCCTCGCGGACGGCCTTCTCCATCTCCAGACCCTGCTCAAGGGTGGAGGCCAGGGGCTTCTCGCAGAGGATGTGCTTCCCTGCCTTGGCGGCGGCGATGCACACGGGGGCGTGGGCGGCGGTCCAGGTGCAGATGTCGATGTAGTCCACGTCCACGTTTGCCAGCAGCTCCTCGACGGAGGCGAAGTAGTGGGGGATGCCGAACTTCTCGGCGGCGGCCTGCGCGCGCTCGGGGACGATGTCCGCGATGGCGACAACCTCAACGAGGTCTTTCAGCTCCATGTAGGAGGGCAGGTGGGCGGAGGTGGCGATGTTACCTGCGCCGACGATACCGACTCTCAGTTTGTTTGCCATAGTGTTTTACCTTTCCCGAAGGGGGTTGTTCGGGAATTCCTTTCCCGGGCGTGCGGTGCCCGACTGTTGTTGTCATAATTATAGCATGACGGCCGCCCTCTGTCAAGAGGACGGCCGGGGGTTTTTCAAATTTGGGCTTGTGGGGGAGGGGGAGCGCGGCCTCCGGCGGCCAAGAACCTTTTTGAAAAAAGGTTCTTGGATCTCCAAAAACTTTCAAAAAAACATTGATAAATAATTCATTTTTGCAAGTTCTTGAAGAGAGTCCAGAGAGAAACTTCTTTTAAGAAGTTCCTCTTTGGCGTCCTCCCGCTCCCCTATAAACTGCAATTTTTCTTACACAATCCCGCCCAGATCGAACTCGGAGAGCCACTTATTGGCCTCCTCGCAGACGGCGCGCAGGCAGGCCTCGTCGAAGGGGGTGTCCAGACCGGCATGCTTCAGAAGGTCGGTGAAGGTCTTGCTGCCGCCCTCCTTGGTGTAGGCCATGTAGTGAGCCCACGCATCGGAAAGATCCTTCTGGATCATAGCCCAGAAGCGGAGAGCCACGGTCTGGGCAAGGCAGTAGTCGATGTAGTAGAAGGGGGAATTGTAGATATGCTGCTGTCTCTGCCAGCCCTCGCCCTCGGCGTAGAAGGGGATCTCGCCGTCCAGCTTGACCCAAGGCATGTACACGCCCAAAAGCTCCTTCCACACGCCGTGGCGCTGGGCGGGAGTCATGTCGGGACGAGCGTAGACCTCATGCTGGAAGTGATCCACCATGGTGCCGTAGGGGATGAAGGTCAAAGCGCCTGCCAGATGGCTGTAGAGGAATTTCTTCGTGTCGGCACCGAAGAAGCCTTCTGCCCAAGGCCAGGCGAAGAACTCCATGGACATGGAGTGGACCTCGCAGGCCTCCATGGAGGGCCACATGTAGTCCATGGGAATGCGCTTCCGGTTCATCCAGCAGGCAAAGGCGTGGCCTGCCTCGTGGGTGACCACCTCCACGTCGCCCTGGGTGCCGTTGAAGTTGGCGAAAATGAAGGGCACCTCGTAGTCGGGAATACCGGTGCAGTATCCGCCGCCTGCCTTGCCTTCGGTGGAAAGGACGTCCAGAAGCTCGCACTCCCGCATGGTGCGGAAGAATTCCGAGGTTTCGGGGGAAAGCTCGTCGTAGAACTTGTCGCCCTGCTTGAGAATATCCTCGGCGGTGCCGGCGGGGCGGGGGTTACCCGAGCGGAACATGAGGGCGTTATCGGCAAAGCTCATGGGGTAGGTCTTACCCAATCTCTCTGCCTGGGCGCGGTAGATGGCATCCGCCACGGGGACGAGGTATTTGACCACGGCGGCGCGGAACTTCTTCACGTCGGCCTCGGTGTAGCAGTTGCGCCCCATGCGGTAGTAGCCCAGGGTGGTGTAGCCCTCGTAGCCCAGCTTCTTGCCCATGGTGTCGCGGAGGTGAGTCAGCTCGTCGTAGATACGATCCAGCTCGCCCTGATTGTCCTTGTACCACTGACCCACAGCTTTCCAGGCGGCCAGTCTGCGGGCATCGTCGGGATCGGACTGGAAGGGGGTCATCTGGGAGATGGTGTAGACCCCGTCTTCAAAGGGGATCTGCGCCGAGGCGATGAGCTTCTGGTAGGCCATGGTGAGATCGCTTTCGGCCTGCATTTCGGGGATGATCTCAGGGGAGAAGGACTTCAGGGCGATCTCAGCGTTGACGAACAGAAGGTCGCCGTACTCGGCCTCGAAGTCGGCGCGGAAGGGGGAGGCCAGGAGGGCGGCAGTAAAGCCCTGGGCGTACTCCTGCACCTCGGGCATGGCGGCGTTGATGTACTTGACCTCAGCGTCGTAGAACTCGTCGCGGGTGTCGATGGATTGGCGCACCTCGGCCAGGGTGCAGAGGGTGAAGATATGCTTCTGCTCCTCCTGGTACTCCAGGAAGACGGCCTTGGCGGCGGCGTAGTCGGCGGCCTCACGGAGGCGGGCGGTGAAGGCGGCGGTTTCGGCCTTGGCGGCCTCCATGTCGGGGCGGGTGTAGGGCATTTCGGTGAATTTCATGGTGGATTCCTTTCTATGTGGTGTTTTTTATACGATAATGCACTCGTAGCTGTCCCACGAGTAGATCTCATATTTGGTATTCCGTCCGAAGGGATGGAAACGGGATGCGTCCCGCTTGCGGATGCGGGCAAGGGCGGCGGCGTACTCGTCCATATTATCCATTTCGGGGTCATCGGAGCGGGTAAAACAGGCATCCGCCTCCCACCTTCCCGTGCGAGCATTGGTACGATTGATGACGTGGATATCCCCGCGCAAGACCTCGTCGACCATCTCCCCAAACCATTCCAACCCGCCCTCGTCGGGCACGTCCATGATGAACAGCTCGTAGGTGTAGTCCCCGAAGGCCATGTCGTACAGGCAGGAGCCGCCGTTTTCGTGATTCCATTGGAGGTACAGGTGCTTTGCGTGGTGGGGATTCTCCGCAGTCAGCAGGGTGACGGGATAATCCTTTGCGTGCTTGGTCGGCCAGCCGCGAAAGATGTAGTAGTCTCTCTCGGTGGCGAAATCATGACAGGTAACGGCAAGACCCTTTGCAGAAAGAAAGGCTTCCAGCTCGGCAATCGTCATAGCGTCAATCCTCGATCAAGGTATAGGCGAACATCTCATAGTGCAGCTTGTCCCCCACGTCCACCCCTGCGGGCAGGAGGGCGAGGGCGATGTAGATGTCCTTTTCGGGGTTTGTCTCATTGACCTCTCGGAGGTAGGCGTACTCGCCTTCGATCTTGACGAGGGTGTAGTCCTTGGGTTCCATGGGCTCCTCCTTTTGGTGGGATGACCTTATTATAGCATGGAGCGGGTTGGTTGTCAAGGGATTTGGGCGTAGAAAAAGCCCCGCAGGGCGGGGCTTGGGGGAATGGGGTTCAAATTGCAGTTTATAGGGAAGCGGGAGAACGCCAAAGAGGAACTTCTTGAAAGAAGTTCCTCTCTGGACTCTCTTCAAGAACTTTCAAAAAGTATGATTTAATAACCCTTTTTGAAAGTTTTTGGAGTTCCAAGAACCTTTTTTCAAAAAGGTTCTTGGTGGGGGTCGAGGGGGCAAAGCCCCCTCGATAAACCCCAAATCATTTTACTCCTTCCCCACGATCTCGCTTCCCTTCCCGCTCTTAAAAATCGCGTTGGCGGGGACTGCGCCTCTGACCGAGGACAGGGGGTAGATATTGGAGTGCGCCCCGATCACCGTCCCGGGGTTCAGCACGCTGTTACAACCGACTTCCGCGAAGTCCCCCAGCATGGCGCCGAGCTTTTTTCTCCCCGTGGGGATGGGGTCAAAGTCCCCCTCAAAGCCCGCCGCGGGCTTCACGGTGACGGGAGATTTGTCGCTCTTGACGTTGGAGGTGATGGCTCCCGCGCCCATGTGGGACTTGTAGCCCAGGACGGAATCCCCCACGTAGTTGTAGTGAGGTACCTGCACCCCGTCGAAGAGGATGCAGTTTTTCAGCTCGGTGGAGTTCCCCACCACGCATCCGTCCCCAATGAGGGCAGAGCCGCGGATGAAGGCGCAGTGCCGCACCTCGGTGTTCTCCCCGATGATGGCAGGCGCACCGATGTGGGCGGTGGGGGCAACCGTGGCGGTCTTGGCGATCCAGACGCCGTCGGCGGGATGGTCGTAGAGGTCGGGAGAGAGGGTTTCACCGATCTCGCGGATGATGGTGGAGATATCGGACAGGATCTCCCACGGGTACTCGGTATGCTCCAGCCAGGGACGGGCAAGGGTGTGGGTGAGGTCGAAGAGGGCCCCCGTTCGAAGGGGGATGGTATGGTTCGGCATGGTTGGCTCCTTTGGGTGGTATTTCAAATTTGGGTTTGTCGGGGTGTTTGAATTTTGGCCTGTAGGGGCCGACGTCCTCGACGGCCCGTTTCGTATTCCCAGAAAAACATTGTTGGGTGTCAGAAATTTGCGGGGCGTCGAGGACGTCGCCCCCTACATTGGGCAATTGTTGACCGCCCGATAAACCGCAATTTACAATTCAAACCGTCAGCTTTTCGGCGCGGATGACCCCCACCATCTCCTTCACATACGCCTCGCAGGTCGCTTCGTCCGCCGCCTCCACCATGACCCGCACCACGGGCTCGGTACCGCTCTTGCGGAGGAGCATACGGCCTCCCCCGCCCAGACGGGTATTGCAATCGGCCAGCTTGGCTTTGACCGTGGGATTCTTCAGCACCGCGTCCTTGTCGGGCACGCGGAGGTTGACCGTGACCTGGGGGTACATGGTCACGGGCTCAGCCAGCTTGGAAAGGGGGAGCTTGCTCTCCACGATCCGCTCCATGACCATGATGGCGGTGAGAATACCGTCCCCCGTGGTGGCGTACTTGCGAAGGATGATATGCCCCGACTGTTCCCCGCCGATGACGTGGCCGTTCTCCACCATGTTTTCGTAAACGAAACGGTCACCCACGGTGGTCTGAACGTAGTCGATGCCCCCGTCGATCAGGGCAGAGTATAGCCCCATATTGGACATGATGGTGGTGACGACGGTATTATTGGCCAGCGTTCCCTGTTCCTTCATGGCTTTGCCGAGGATATAGAGGATATGGTCACCGTTCACCTCGTTCCCCTTCTCATCCACGGCGATACAACGGTCGGCATCGCCGTCAAAGGCGAAGCCCACGTCCAGGTGATGCTCCACCACCAGCTTTTTCAGTCGGTCGATGTGGGTGGAGCCGCAGTCCACGTTGATGTTCAAGCCGTCGGGTTCGACGCCCGTGACGAAGGTTTTTGCGCCCAGCGCCTCAAAGACCGCCCGTCCGATCATCCAGGCCGCGCCGTTGGCGCAGTCCAGACCCACACGGAAATCCTTGTAGGAGTTGGCCGCCAGAGAGATCAGATACCCCACGTAGCGGTTGCGGCCTGCAGCGTAGTCGATGATGCGCCCGATATCCGCGCCCGTGGCAAGGGGCAGATCATCCTCTCCGTCCAAGTATTGCTCAATGACCTCGATGGTGTCGTCGTCGATCTTCTCCCCGCGGCGGTTGACCAGCTTGATGCCGTTGTCGGTGAAGGGATTGTGGGAAGCCGAGATCATGATGCCGCAGTCGAAATCCTCCCGCGCGGTGACGAAGGACACGCTGGGAGTGGTGGTGACGTGGAGCATGTAGGGGTCTGCTCCCGAGGCGGTCAGCCCCGCCGCGATGGCGTACTCGAACATATAGCTGGAGCGGCGGGTGTCCTTCCCCACCACAACGCGGGGGCGGTGCGCCACTATCCCTTGGGTGGCGGGCTGACTCAAGTCGTGCTCGCGGCAGTACCAGCCCAAAAATCGCCCCAAGCGATAGGCGTGGTCGGCGGTAAGGGTGACGTTGGCTTCCCCGCGGAAGCCGTCTGTACCAAAGTATTTTCCCATAAACTCCAAGTTCCTTTCCGATGTGCGGTTGTATAGAAACAGTATAGCACGGTACCGTCCCGAATATTTGACGGGGAGGTGTTTATTTACAGAAAATATGCCGAAATGCAGAAGGTTGTGCATATCCACACAAGCAGAAAGGGACATCTTCGACAGATGCCCCTTTTCACAAGCGATATTTTCGAGATTATTTCAACCCCAGCACGGCGCCGCCGATGATACCGGCATCGTTTCCGAGAGATGCGATGCGGATGTCGGTGCCCTTGACGATGCCCTGACCGTAGGCCTCGGCGCGTACCAGAGGTACCAGCATATCCAAAAGGTAATCGCCCTCACCCGACACGCCGCCGCCGATGGACAGCACTTCGGGCTGGAAGATGTTGATGATATTGGCCAGACCCTGGGCGAGATAGTGGACGTACTTAGCCACAACCTCGGAGCCTGCCTCATCCCCTGCGCGCTTGGCATCAAAGGCGGTGCGGCCCGACACCTTGCCTGCCTTCTCCACCATGTCGGTCATGATGGTCTTGCGGCCGGAAGCCTGACATTCGGCCAGCTTTTCGGAGGTCATGCGGATCAGAGCGGTGGCGGAGCTGTAGGCCTCCCAGCAGCCCTTGCGGCCACAGCCGCACTGGACGCCGTCCACCTCGATGACGATGTGGCCCAGCTCGGCGCCTGCGTAGTTGAAGCCCGAGATGACCTTGCCGTCGATGATGATGCCTCCGCCGACACCCGTACCCAGGGTGATCATGATGGAGGAGGAGGTACCCTTGGCGGCGCCGGCAATGGCCTCGCCCCACGCGGCGGCGTTGGCGTCGTTCTCCACGAAGACGTGCTCCACGGGGAAGCCTGCCTTCACGGCCTCACACACGTTGAACTGATTGAAGGAGGGGATATTGCAGCAGTACTCGACCACGCCTGCGTCGTGGTTGGCGATACCGGGGGAGGCGATACCCACCGAAGCGATCTCGGAGGGCGCAATGCCCGCCTTCTCACAGACGGTATGGCAGATGGCGGCCATGTCGGCAGCGATCTCAGCGGCGGGACGCTCGGCGCCCGTGGGGATACTGGCCTTACAAACGATCTCAAAATTGTCGTTGACGATACCGGCGGCGATGTTGGTGCCACCCAGGTCGATACCAATGCGATACATAAATGATTTCTCCGTTCTCTGAATTTCATGTATGAGCGGCGTACCGTTGGCTACGCCCACTCTCTCTTGGGTATTATTCTACAACAGATTCCTGCGAATGTCAAGAGATTTTTTCTTTTTTCACAGGTTTTTCCGTTTGTACGCCTCCCTTTGCCCGCGTCCTCTTGAACAAATCGTAAACTTCTTGTATTCACGCTCCTTTTCCTTTCGGAGCAGTTGACTTATTTCATGCTTTATGGTATAATGAAAATTAACCATGGGCAGATCGTGTAATCTTCCCATATTGACGCTTTCCTGATACGGTCAAATACTTTGATCTTTTCGGGGCGGCGTTCATCAAATTAATATTTTATAAGGAGGTTTTTTATCATGAAAACCAAAGTGACAAAGCTGTTTTGTCTGCTTCTGGCCGGCCTCATGCTCGTAACCGCTTTCGTCGGTTGCGCCGAGAACATTGACGGACCCACCGAGCAGCAGACTTCCGGCGAAGCCGTCACCGAAGGCGAGACCCAAGATCCCGTTCAGGGCGCTTTGGACGACCTGGGTGAGATCGACTGGGGCGGCGACGAGTTCGCAGTTCTCTACAACGGCGCCTTCAAGGGCGAGGTATACGCCGAGAACGGCACCGTAGACCAGGAAGGCGGCGCCAGCCAGGTCATTAACGACGCTGTATACGAGCGTAACTCTCTCTTCGAGGATCGCTGCAATCTGACTTGGGCCACCGTTGAGGCTTCCGACCTCAACTCTGCCGTACAGAAGGAAGCTTCCACCGGTACCGGTGACTTCTACTTCATCGACAACCGTCTGGGCGATAGCGCAACCCTCGCTACCGGCGGCTTCCTGTACAATCTCTACGATCTGGGTATGGATCTGGAGGGCGAATGGTGGGATAGCGGTACCGCCGAGTTCGTTCTGGCGGGCGGCGTCTACTTCATGTCCGGTTCTCTGAACTACGGTGACGACGGCGTTACCTACGTTCTGATCTTCAACAAGGACATGCAGAAGACCTACCAGCAGACCGTTCCCAATCCTTACCAGACTGCCCGCGACGGCGAGTGGACTCTGGAGTACTTCTACAACGTGATCCAGGGTATCTCCGCCGACAACGGTGACGGTACCTGGAACGAGCTGGACACCTACGGCTTCATCAACACCTGGGAGTACGGTAACACCTTCTTCATCGGTTCCGACCTCCGCTACATCAACAACACCAACGAAGACGGCGAGATCACCCTCTTCCTCAATGACAAGGCTCAGATGGAGAAGGCTCTGAACGTGCTGGAGCTGTCTCAGGCTATCTACCACAACAACAACGCATCCTTCATGTCGCCTCCCGGCCAGGAGGGTCTGGGTCAGACCGCCTTCAAGGAGAACCGCGGCCTGTTCTACGGTGAGGTCGTCAACCACCTCACTCCCCTGACTCAGGAAATGGAGACCGAGTTCGGTATCCTGCCCGTGCCGAAGTACGACAAGGCTCAGGAGTTCTACCGCACCTGGACTCACGCCAGCGGCTCTACCTTCTCGGTCACCTCTGCCGTCAAGGACGATCAGGCAGAGACCATCGGTCTGATGCTGGAGGCTTACGCCATCCTGTCTCACCAGCACCTCAAGCCCGCTTACTACGACATCATGCTGACCAGCCGTAACGTTCACGACGCCGAGTCCGCTGAGATGATGGACCTCATGTTCTCTAACCGTGTTTACGAGATGTCCTTCTACTTCACCACCAACTTCGGCTTCTTCGAGCTGTTCAAGAGCGCAACCAACGACAACAGCGATAAGTTCTCCTCTCAGTACTCCTCCCAGGCCAAGGGCTTTGACAAGAAGGTCGCAAGCCTCCTGCGCAAGATGGGAAAGAATTAATCCTTCAAAAAACACAATACAGCCAAGAGGATCCCTGCAAAGGCGCATCCTCTTGGCCTTTATTTTGTATCATATAGAATCAAAAGAACGAAAAAGGTTCTTGACATTTCGGGTTTTCCGTGATATAATGATGGTGTATTCCTACTATCTCATTTCTGAAAGGAGCATTACCATGAGCAAACCGATTCGCTACCTGTGTCTGTTGCTGGCTCTTTTGATGGTTGCCTCGACGTTTATCGCCTGCGGCGAAAGCATCGATTCCGGCGATTCCAAGGATTCCGCTACAGGCCCTGCCGTCACCGAGGCAGAAACCGATCCCGTTGAGGACGCGCTGACCGAGCTTCGCGCCGAGGTTAACTGGGACGGCAAGGATTTCGGCATCCTGTACGTCAATGAGTTCGGCTTTACCGAGGAGGTTGAGGCCGAGCAAAGCGTCACCGATCAGTCCAGCAGCGCCGTCATCAACGACGCCGTCTTCGAGAGAAACTCCCTGTTTGAGGATTATTGCAATCTCACCTTTGTGCTGATTCCTGTAGCCAACTCCGCCGTTACAAGTCGCATTCAGGGCGAGGTACAGACCGGCACGGGTGACTTCCAGCTCATCACCACCACCACCGACGTGGCGGCCAGCAACGCTACCTCCGGATTCCTCTACAACTACCTTGATCTCGACATCGATTACGAGAACGAGTGGTGGGATGCCGGTACGCTGGAGTTCGCTTTGGACGGCCGCGTATTCTTCATGGACGGTCCCTTCAACATCGTGGACGACGACGTGACCTTCGTTCTGATGTTCAACAAGGAGCTCCGCGAGCAGTACAAGATCGCCAACCCCTACGACACCGTTCGTGCCGGCGATTGGACCCTCTCCTACTTCAACTCCATCGTCTCCCAGCTGGCCACCGAAAACGGTGACGGCAAGTGGGACGAAAACGACACCTACGGCTTCTCTACCCCCGGCTCCATCGGTAACACCTTCTTCTACGGCGCAGGTCTGCAGTACGTAGCCAACAGCCGCGAGATGGATGCCCCCGAGCTGGTACTGGCAGAAAAGATGGACCAGGCGCTGGAGGTTCTGTCCATCGCCCGCTCCATCGTTCACGAAAATAACTCCACCTACGTAGCTCCCCACGGCCAGGAAGCCCTCTCCAGAGACGTATTCGTTGAGGGTCGTTCCCTGTTCTACTGCGAGGCCGCCAGCTACCTGCGCGCTCTGAACGCAAACATGGAGCGCGAGTACGGCGTTATCCCCGTACCCAAGTTCAACAAGGAGCAGAAGGATTATACCACCTGGAGACACAGCATCGGCTCTACCCTGTCCATCCCCACCACCGTGGCAAAGAATGCCGATGCCATGGAGCAGTTCGCTCTGGTTCTGGAGACCTACGCAGTTCTCTCCCAGAAGCTGGTTCGTCCCGCTTACTACGAGGTCATGCTGACCACCCGTAACGTACAGGACGTAGAATCCGCTGACATGCTGGATCTCATTTTCCAGCACCGTATCTACGATATGGCTATGTACTTCACCTCGCTGGGCTTCGGCAGTCTGTTTGAGACGGCTGTAAAGAGCTCCGGTGACACCTTCTCCTCTGCATACAAGGCCGCCAGCAAGGGCTTTGACAAGAAGATCGACAACATTCTTCGCAAACTGCAGAAACCTCAGTAATCCATACCATCCGAATCCGACCGGAGCCAACTGGCTCCGGTCTTTTTTGCTCATTTCATGTGATATTGTTTCTGCCTTTTATATATATTCCATTGACAAACATTCGGTTTTATGGTACAATTATCCTGTACCCGTATAGGGATTTTT
Organism: Eubacteriales bacterium; assembly: GCA_045643785.1. Classification (GTDB taxonomy): domain Bacteria; phylum Bacillota; class Clostridia; order Oscillospirales; family CAG-272; genus CAMEON01. The sequence goes on from JAZRFR010000248.1 coordinate 12,039, forward strand.
AAGAATTGTGAGGATCGCATCATGAAGCATCTGAATCAAACCAAGCTGAACGAGCTTTTACAGAACCGTCTGGCTGACGACATGGCCGACGGCCGCATCGGCGGCACGGGTCTTTGCGTTATGCAGGACGGAAAAGAGATATTCAAGGCCTACAACGGCAAGTGGAGCTACGAGCAGGATATTCCCCTGACCAACGAGAACGGAGACAGCACGATCTTCCGTCTGGCCTCCATGACCAAGCCCGTTACGGCCATCGCTACCCTGATTCAGGTTTCCCGCGGCAAGCTGGGTCTGGATCAGCCCATCACGGATCTGCTTCCTCAGTTTTCGGATATGTGGGTAGGCGAGTTGAAGGACGATCATGTGGTCGCCAAGGAGCCTGCCAAGCGCATTTTGACCCCCCGCATGCTGCTCAGCCACCAGAACGGCCTCCACGCAGGAGAACTGGGCAATCGGCAGGGCTTGGGTACTCCCGAGGATATGCAGGATCTGGCCCATATCGTGGACTACTTCTCCACCCTCAAGCTGGATTTCCAGCCCACCGAGGCTCAGATGTACAGCCCCACCGCCGCCTTTGACGTCTGCGCCCGCCTGGTGGAGCTGACCTCGGGGATGCCCTATAATGAATTCGTAACCAAAGAGATCTTCGAGCCTCTGGGTATGAAGGACACCACCTTCACCCCCACCGAGGAGCAATGGAGCCGTTTCATCATCATGCACAACCGCAAGGAAGCGGACGGCAAGGGTATCAGCGAGGACGGCGCGACCCAGCCCCGCTCCATTTTCGAGAGCTTCCCCATCACCTGGTTCTCGGGCGGCGCGGGACTCTGCTCCACTTTGCCCGATTACGTGAAATTCGCCGAGATGCTGGTCAATTTCGGCAAGCTCCCCGACGGCACCCAGCTGGTTCCCGAGGAGCTGATCCGCGACATGGGCACCCCCTGCGTGCCCTTTGAGGTCATGCCCGCGTGGGAGCGCTGGGGTCTGGGTGTGCGCGTCATCACCGACGAGCGCCATTGGCTCCCCGTCACCACCTTCGGCTGGAGCGGCGCCTACGGTTCCCACTTCTGGGTGGATCCCGTCAACCACATTACCGCCGTATACATGAAGAATTCCCGCTACGACGGCGGCGCGGGATCCCAGACCTCCATCCACTTCGAGCAGGACGTCTACGCCTGTCTGGAATGAAAACGGGAGGGTGAGCCATGCTGACAACCTACGAAACGTTGTTCTGCGACGCCCTTGACCCTACCATCCCCGCCCTGGCGGACATAGACCGCACCTTCCGCGAAAGGGGTGTGGAGGCCGCCGAAAAGCAGCTGGCCGACTACATCCGCGCCACCCTGCGGGTGAACGACTACTTCACCATCCCCTACAACGAGCGGGAGAACGTGTGGTTCGATCCTGCCGACAGTGAGATCGAGGCCGCCGAGAAGATCCTTTGCGGCGAGCTTCGCTCCTGCGGATTCCCCCACAAGTTCCCGAATACCGCGTCCGTGGACTGGGAGTGCAACCCCACCCCCAATCAGTACGCCGAGTGGACGTGGCAGCTCTCCCGTCACCATGAATGGCGGTGTCTGGGCTACTGCTACCGCGAGACGGGGGACGAAAAGTACGCCAAGGGCTTCGTGGAGCTCATGATGAGCTGGTGCGAGCAGGCGGAATGTCCCGTCGACGCGCCCTTCTACCATACCAAATGCTGGCGCACCATCGAGGCGGGCATCCGTATGACTCTCAACTGGCACTACGCCTTTTACGCCTGCATCCAATCTCCCCACATGACGGATCACGTCATCACCACCTTCATCCGCTCCATCTGCGACCACGGCTACCGTCTGCGAAACTTTGGCAGCGGCGGCGGCAACTGGCGGGCCATGGAGATGGCGGGACTGGCGCACATCGCCATGCTGTTCCCTTTTTTGCGGGAGGCCGAGGAGTGGGGCAAGCGCGCCTTTTCGGTGCTGGAGGTGGAGCTGGACAACCAGATCTACGCCGACGGCTTCCAGTTTGAGCTGTCCACCAACTACCACGACGTGGTGACCTTGAACTACCACCGTGTGTTCGCCACCGCCCGCGCCATGGGCTACTCCGTCCCCGGGGGGCTGGCGCAAAAGCTCCTCCGCCTCTTTGAGCTGGACATCCACGTGACCTGCCCCGACGGCTACTACCCCGATCTCAACGACGGCTGTCGAAGCAATCTTGCCTACTGGTGCGGCATCGGGCTCAACTACTTCCCCGACCACCCCGCCATCCACTATTTCGCCACCGAGGGCAGAGAAGGCACTCCCCCCGCCTACACGTCCGTAGCTCTTCCCTATTCGGGATTGGCTTTCATGCGGACAGGCTGGGATCCGGAGGATCTCTGGTGTTTCATGGACGCGGGAGACTTCGGCCGAGGACACCAGCATGAGGATAAGCTCAACATTCTACTCTTTGCCTACGGAAAGAATCTTCTGTCCGACGCGGGCAACTACGCCTACGACAACTCGGATATGCGGCGTTTCGTACTGGACACCCGCTCCCACAACTGCGCTTTGGTAGACGATATGGGGCAGAATCGCCGCGGCCGCTACTCCTGGCGGGACGAGCCTATAGACGGCTACGCGGGCATGAAGTGGAGCTTCTCGCCCACCGTGGACAGCGTGGAGGGAGTCTACGACCAAGGCTTTGGTCCCGATTACATCCCCGTGACCCACAAACGCAAGCTCATTCTGTTTAAAACGGGTCTGAACGGCAGTCAGCCTTTCGCCTTAGTCGTGGATCGTTTTGCCGCCAACGACGGCAAGCACCATACCTTTGCTCCCTCCTACCAACTGGGCTTTGAGCCCTATACCGACCATGGCGACCGCTTCACCGTGGATCACGGTGAAGCCGTGACCCTGTCAGTCACAGGCTCTGTTCCCCATACCGTGGTTATTGGGCAGACCGAGCCGGTCTTCATGGGCTGGCGCAAGCGGTACGATAACGCCGCCGCCGTCAACGAGGGACTTCCCGCTCCCTGTGTGCGCTATCCCATGACGGGTATCAATGGCCGTATGGCCACCGCTCTCTGTCCTCGCAAGGGAGACGGCAAGACCGTGGCCGAGGTCATAGCCTCCCGTGACGTAACGGATACCCTTGTGACCATACGTTTCACTGACGGATCTTCCACCTCGATCCATGAGGAAGATTTTCCTTGCTCGGAAGAAGCACCTGTCAAGCTTTACGAATGAAAAGGAGAGAACATCATGCTGATGAAACATATCTTCGACCAGGCCGAACTGAACGAGCGCATTGAGCGCTCCTACGCCCGCCTCATGGGCGACTACTACCAGATGCCCGACGTATTCCAGGAGTACTGTGCCGACTGGCCCGGCGACAAGGAGGGACGCGCCCTTCTGGCCTTCGTGAGCCACTACAAGATGACGGGCAGGATCAACCCCTGCATGGAGGCTCTGCTTGAGGCTCTGCCCAAGTACACCAACGAACATCTGTATTTTGATCCCAAGCAGGATCCCGTGATTCATGAGCAGCAGCTCTCGGGACACTCCTGGTTCCTCCGCGGACTCTGCGAGCATTACGAGCAGTTCGGGGATGAGTTCTCCCTGACCGCCCTGAAGTCGGTCACCGAGCATCTCTACCTCCCCACGGCCGGGCGCTACCGCGGCTACCCCATCGACCGCGACCCCAAGCACCTCAACGAAGGCGGCGTCAGCGGTCACTCCGCTACCCTGCTGGACGGCTGGCAGCTCTCCACCGACGTGGGCTGTGCCTTCATGGCCATTGACGGTCTGTCCCACGTGTACAAGATCACGAAAGACGTGCGTGTCAAGTCCCTCCTGGATGAGATGATCGCGGTATACACCGCCATCGACAAGGTAGCTCTTCGCGCCCAGACTCACTGCACCCTCACCGCCGCCAGAGGTATGCTCCGTATGTACGAGGTCACGGGAGATGATTGGTATCTCAACCACGCCAAGGCTATTTACGAGCTGTACACCGTGGGAGGCGGCATGGATCTCGTCTTCCAGAACCTCAACTGGTGGGGCAGACCCAACACCTGGACCGAGCCCTGCGCCATCGTGGACTCCGTCATGGTGGCGGGGGAGCTGTACGCCATCACGGGCGAGGAGCGCTACCGTCAAATGGCTACCCGCATCTACCACAACGGTCTTTCCACCGCCCAGCGTCCCAACGGAGGCGCGGGTACCGATTCGGTGGTTTACCTGCCCTACGGCGACTTCGAGGGCGTGACCGACCAGTACATGACGGGCTACGAGGCTCCCTTCTGCTGTACCATGCGCCTCTGCGAGGGTCTGTGGTATATTTCCACCCACACCGATATGCTGTGGTATGAGACCGACGAGGACGAGGCCGGAAAGCTCATCCCCACCAAGGATGCCTTTGGCCGCTACATGAGCGGTGATCTCCTGTTGGCTGAACCCGCTATTGACCCCGCCGTGGAGCGTGACAGCGGCTGGAAGCTCCCCGAGGCCATCACCGAAGCCGACGGGCACAAGCTCCTGCCCCTCATTAAGTATTACAAGACCCCCGATGCCGTGGCGATCGCTCTGCGGCAGAAGGTGGTATTTGAAAATGCAAAATGCTAAATGCAAAATGCAAAATCAAGAACGACCCCCGTCAATCATTTACGTTGTGCCCGAAAAAATTACGATCATCCATAAAAACCCGTACCCCCTCCCCCGTCCCCCACCGAGGGAAGCGAGCAATTTTGCATTTTGCACTTTGCATTTTGCATTCAAACTAAGTTTTTCTATGGGAAGAAAGGAATACGATATGTCTAATGATACCATCAAGGGCCTGGGCTATGCCCACATGGCCATTGCCGCCAAGGATTTCGACAAGTCCCTTGCCTTCTATAAGGCTCTGGGTATGACCGTATACACCGCATGGGGCGAGGGAGACTCCCGCATCGCTCTGCTGGATACGGGGGACGGCTCTCTGGTGGAGCTGTTCGCCAAGCCCGCTCTCAACACCGAGAAGGTGGCGGGGGTAGAGGACGGCAATCCCTTCCTGCACTTCGCCTTCTCCGCCCAGAACGTGGACGAGGCCTACCGCATCGCCCTGGAGGCGGGCGCGACGCCCCTCAAGCCCCCTGCAGAAGTGCCCCTGCCTTCCAGTCCCCTGCGTCTGACCCTGCGGATCGCCTTCGTGAAGGGTCCCTCGGGGGAGGAGCTGGAGTTCTTCAAGACCGTGGTCAAAACCATTTGAGAGAGGTAAAAAACATGAAAAAGTATCTGATCACCGCGCTTTTGCTGATCGCGGCTCTGACCGTCCTGTGTCTTTCCGCCTGCGACACGGGAGCGCCCGCCGACACCGAGATCACACCTACCGAAGCCCCTTCTGAGACCCCAACCGAACCCATTACCGAGGAGGAAACCACCATGGAAGAAATCACCGCAGTCGAGACTACCGAAGAAGTCACCACCGAGGCCGTCACCGAGACCCCTCAGGGCGGTGAGGATCACGGCATTGTCCGTGACGGCACCCCCAAGAAGTACATCACCATCCGCATGGACGACGGCATCACCCAGGATGCCCGCATGATGGAGATCATGAAGAAGTACGGTATTGACTGCTGTACCTTCTACATCAACACGGGTCTGTTCGGCGCCAACTGGGCGTGGGTCGGTCAGCACTTTGGCCGCCCCGACGTCACCCACATTCGCTACACCCGCAAGGAGCTGGAATCCGGCATCTACGACGGCTTCGACGTAGAGTGCCATACTATGACACACCCCTCCCTCAAGAACTATAGTGAAAAGCAGGTTACCAACGAGGTCAAGCGGGATGCCAACAACATCAAGAAGATCTTCGGCTACGAGCCCATCGGTCTGGCATGGCCCGGAGGGGACACCGAGTGGAACGAGCAGAACCTCGTCACCATTTTGGAGACTACGAACGTCCGCTACGGCAGCTGCACCACCCGTAACACCTCCATGGGTCTGGGTAAGTTCTCCCTGCCTCAGTACTTCATGACTTGGTACCCCACCTGCTCCTTCAGCGACGCCGATTCTCTGACCCTCTTGAACGAGTTCATCGCCGCCGACTGCACCGAGGACATGCTGTTCTACGTCTGGGGTCACGGCTACGAGCTGGATATCTACAATACATGGGAGAAGTTTGACCTGTTCATCAAGACCATCGCCGAGGCCGCCGCAGCCGACGATTCCATCGTGCTGGTGACCAACGCCGAGTTCTACCAGCTCTTTAAGGACGAGATTCCTGCTTGGAAGGAGTAAAATAATTTTCAAGCAGGGCTGTAAGGTTTCGGGATTTTTGGTGTCTTATATAGTGAAGCCCATTTTGAAAGGAGTCACACCATGAAACGATTTTTTGCCCTGATGCTTTCCGTCCTTCTGCTCCTGTCCGCTGTTTTGATTTTGCCTGCTTGCTCGGGCAAAATCAAGCGCGCCGCCGATTACGTCAAGGGGGACGAGGTGGTAATCGACAACGAGACGCCCTATATCTACGATCCAGCGCAGAACGTAATCATGAAGGTCACGGATCAAGACGGCATCCCTTGGGAATATGACGTATACGACTACGGGGAGGGTTGTTGTTATCGTTTGGATGATAAAACCTACACCTATGATTCCGTGATCAAGTATTACGGCAACAAGCCCATCCGCATGCTGGAGACCGAGGAGGAGACCCTGTACTATACGGTGTATTCCTTGGATGACAATACCCTCTGCTACATCTACTTTGAAAAAGAGGGGGAGGATTACGTTCTCGAGCAGTGCTACCAAGTTGACGTTCGGGACGATGAGTTTATGGTGGATATCACCCATCCTCACGACCTGCCCTCGGCTATCCTCGGAGACAAACTGCCCGCCCGCTGCTATCTGGACTACTATGAGCCCAAGGAGATCGAGCGGCGGAACAATTTGCAGTGGGAATTCTACGGCGAGGACTGCGCCAGAGCGGGGATCCCCACCGATCCCTTCGTGTCGGACTTCTACTGCGAGCTGTACGCGCAGGGACGACACAAGGAGGTGGACGGCGCCATCCGCTGTATCCAGAGCGTGTCCTTCGACACCGAGGAGGGCGACCCCGAGAGCGAGGACTACACCGTCCATCACGGTAGCTATTTCTATGACATTTACGTCTTCACCGACGGCACGGGCATCCTGTTCTTCACCCACTTCAACACCGACGTCTATCCCCGCTACGCCGTCTGGCAGAGGGAGGAGATCAAGCTGTCGGTGATAGAGGTAGCCAAACTCCAATCCCTTCTGGACGTCTGGGACTTTGACAACATCCCTACGTGGAATCCCGAGGAATTTTCGGGCTTTGACGGCGAGACCACCACCGTCTTCACCAAGGGTCTTGGTCATCACAACCTGACCTCCATGTGGTCGGCCTCCGAGCGGGACGCCGTGTACCATATCCGCGAGGCCATCGAGGAGATCGTCCGCGACCACGTTACCGTGGAGAGAGGACGGATCTATAACCCTGCGTGGTATGAAAAATGACCCGATCGGGCGCACGCATAGGTGCGCCCGCCATCACCCCATTCTCACATAAACGGAGGAACCCATGGACAACCCCAAAACCACATACACCAAGGAACAACTCAAAATTCTCCGCCTCCTGGCCGCCGAATACCCCTCCATCGCCCTGGCCAGCGCGACCCTGGTAAACCTCAACGCTCTGTCCAACCTGCCCAAGGGCACCGAGCATTTCATGAGCGACCTCCACGGCGAGGCCGAGGCCTTTGAGCATATCCTCAACAACTGCTCGGGGGTCATCCGCGAAAAGGTAGACACCCTGTTCTACCGCACCATGTCCGAGGAATCCCGCCGCACCCTCTGCACCCTCATCTACTACCCTGCCGAGAAAATGGAGGAATTGCGGGCAAGCGGAGTCATCGGCGGAGAATGGTACCGCATCACCCTCTACCGTCTGGTGGATCTCTCCCGCTCCGTGGCCTCCAAGTACACCCGCGCCAAGGTGCGGGAGGCTCTGCCCGCCGACTACCAGTACATCATCGACGAGCTGCTCCACACCTCGGGCGAGGAGCACGACAAGCAGGAGTACTATCGGAATATCATTGACACCGTCATTGAGGTGGGACAGGCCGAGGCCTTCATCGTGGCCCTCTGCAACCTTGTCAAGCGCATGGCCGTGGATCGCCTCCACGTGGTGGGCGACATCTACGACCGAGGCAACCACGCCGACCGCATTCTGGATATGCTCCGCGAGCATCACTACGTGGACATCCAGTGGGGCAACCACGACATTGTCTGGATGGGTGCCGCCGCCCGCTCTGCCGCCTGCGTGGCTACGGTGCTGAACTCGGCTCTGCAGTACAACACCCTCTCCATCGTGGAGAACACCTACGGCATCTCCCTGCGCGACCTCATCGGCTTTGCCCAGGAGACCTACCGCGACTCCACCTGGTTCATGCCCCGCAACCCCGACGACGCCTACTACGTCAAGAACAGCATGGACAATCTGGCCAAGGCTCACAAGGCCATCGCCATCATTCTCTTCAAGCTGGAGGGTCAGCTCATCCGCCGCCATCCCGAATTCGGCATGGAGGATCGTTTGATTCTGGACAAGATCGACTACGAGAACAATACCGTGACCCTGAACGGGGAGGTCTACCCCCTCAACGACGGTCACTTCCCCACTATTGACCCCGCTGATCCCTATGCCCTCACCGATGCGGAGCAGTCCCTCATTGATTCCCTGACCCACGCCTTCCGCCACAGCAAGGCCCTCCGCAAGCACGTGGAGTTCCTTTACGCCGACGGCTCTCTGTACAAGGTCTGCAACGGCAACCTTCTGTTCCACGGCTGTATCCCCATGACCGCCGACGGGCAGTTCGACCGGATCACCACCTTCGACGGCGTAACCCGCAGCGGACGCGCCTACATGGAATTCTGCGACAAGACCGCCCGCGCCGCCTTCTACGAGCACGGACAGAACGAGCTGGACTTCATGTATTACCTGTGGTGCGGCCGCCAGTCGCCCCTTTTCGGCCGTTCCAAGATGACCACCTTCGAGCGCTATTTCGTGGCAGATCGCAAGACGTGGACAGAAGCCAAGAACCCCTACTACGAGCTGGTAGAAAGCTACGAGACAGCCACCTTCATTCTCCGCGAGTTCGGGCTGGATGAGAAGAGCGGCCACATCATCAACGGCCACGTTCCCGTCCGCGCCGCCATCGGAGAGCATCCCGTGCAGGCAAGAGGCCGCTACATCCGCATCGACGGCGGATTCTGCCGCGCTTACCACGACCGCACGGGTATCGCGGGCTACACCCTCATTTACACCTCCAAGGGTCTGCGTCTGGTCTCCCATTCCCCCTTTGAGGGCAAGAAGGCCGCCGTACGGGAAAACCGTGACATTCTCGCCACCGACGACGTGGTCTTCGAGATGATGCCTCAGCGTATGCTGGTGCGGGACACCGACTACGGTAAGCGCATCATTGAGCGCATGGAGGATCTCCGCGCCCTGCTGGATGCCTACCGTGAGGGCGTTGTGCTGCCGGAGGCATAAGAGCATAAACCATCGGGGCGGCTCACCATGTGTGAACCGCCCTTTTTTCACCGTGTTATTTGATGAAAAATTGCAGTTTATGGGGGAGCGAGAGAGCGCCAAAGGGAAACTTCTTGAAAGAAGTTTCCCTCTGGACACCCTTCAAGAACTTTCAAAAAGGATATTGACAAATAACCCTTTTGGAAAGTTT
>JAZRFR010000249.1:0-1671 GCA_045643785.1 Eubacteriales bacterium
CAAAAAGTTCTTTGGTGGGGTCCAGGGGCAAAGCCCCTGGCCGATAAACTGCAATTTACCCACCCACCGCTGTTCCGGGGTATTGCCCTTCGTTCAGGCGGCTGCCGATGTAGAGGTCGCTATAGAGGTCAGTGATCTCGCCCCAGGTGACGGCGTTGACAATGCCGGATACGGGGAGGCCTACGGTCTCCTGGAAGGCGCGGACGGAGGCCTCGGTGCGGGGGCCGAAGTAGCCCGTGGGGGTCACGCCGGGGATCTCGGGGAAGTAGCCCGCGATGAAGTCCAGATACTGCTGGAGAACCCGTACCGATTCCGACTCCGAGCCCTGCCGCAGGACGGTGCCGCCGAAGGGGATGGTGTTGCCCTCCACGTAGGTCACGGGGATCTGACGGACGATGCCGTAGTAGGCATCCACGATGGCGTTCCAGGTCTGCTCTCCCACCACGCCGTCCACGGGGAGGCCGAAGGTATTTTGGGCGGCCAGCACCGCGTTGCGGGTGGACTCCCCGAATATGCCGTCGGTCTCCAGGGGTGGGATGGTGTCGTAGTAGGCGGACAGGTAATCCAAATAGTATTGCAGGAGAGCAACGCCCGTGTTTTGATCGCCCAGGGACAGGTTGGAAGGGAATTGACGATCCACCTCATTGTAACGGAGTCCCTCGGAGTTGAGGCTGTTGAGGCGCTTGACGGCGGCGTAGATGCGCTGGATGGCGTACCACGTGGCGTTTCCCACGATGCCGTCGTCGGTGAGGTTGAAGGTGCGCTGGAAGGCCTTTACGGCCTCCTCGGTCTCAAATCCGAAAATGCCGTTGGGGTAGGGGATCTTGGGGATGTTCGGGTAGTTGTCGGATATGCGGTTGAGGCGGATCTGAAGCTGGCGCACCTCGCCGCCCGCGCTGTCAAAGCGCAGAGGCTCGGCGGGGGCGGAGGGAGTGGCGCCGCCGATGGGGGCGTTCTGCACGATGTCGATGTTGTTTCCGTAGTAATTCTGCAGGATGCGGTAGGGGGTGTAGCCCGACTCCGCCAGGCTCACGGAGCCCCACTGGGACAGTCCGTTGCAGGTGACGGTGGTGCCGTTGCAGTACTGGGCGAACAGAGGCTCTACCGACCCTTGGCGGCGTACGTAGTCGTTGAAGATGTCTCCCACGATCTGCTGGATGTTCTCGAAAATGTCCCGCCCGTTGACGAAATACTGGTCGTAGCGGGTGGAATTGGTGATGTCGAAATCGTAGCCGCGGGAGCGGTAGTACTCGGTATACACGCGGTTGAGGGCGTAGGAGATCTGGGCGTATATGTTGGCGCGGATGGCCTCCTCGGGCCAAGTGGGGTAAATTTCGCTGGAGGCAACATTCATGATGTAGTCCATGAAGGGAAGGGTCACGTTCTGGGCGGGTTGATCAGGCTCGCCCAGGTGAACCGTGATGGTCTCGGGTATGATGGGTAGTCCTGTGGCCATAGGGAACTCCTTTCGTGGGAAAAAATGCGTATAAATTTGGGTTTGTAGGAGAGCGGGGAGGACGCCCAGAGGAAACTTCTTAAAAGAAGTTTCCCCCGGACCCCCTTCAAGAACTTTCAAAAAAGATATTGATAAATAACCCTTTTTGAAAGTTTTTGAGATTCCAAAGAACTTTTTTCAAAAAGTTCTTTGGTGGGGTCCAGGGGTGAAACCCC
>JAZRFR010000250.1:0-2331 GCA_045643785.1 Eubacteriales bacterium
TATCGCACAAAAATCCGCACCTATGAGGAGGCGCGCCTCCTCATAGGCCAATACATCCACTTCTACAATCATGAACGTATCCAACTCAAAACAAAACTGACACCACTCGAAAAGCGATGTCAGTTCGTTGCCTAATTGTTAAATATCCTCCCCTCGGGGGGCTTTTTGTACTGTCCGTACAATTTGGGGCAGTTCACATTTGCGGGGGAGTTTTTTAATGAAAATAACCGCGAGGCGCGCCTCGCGGTTATTTCAAGTTTAGATTTGTAGGAGGACACAAGGGAGCTTTACCTCCTTGCCCTCCAAAAGGGACTTTTTAAAAAGTTCCTTTGGAATCGTCAAAACTTATTGATTTGATAATACTTTTTGAAAGTTTAGTTTAAGGAAGTCCGGGGGCAGAGTCCCCAAGCCGATAAACCTCAATTATACGATAAGATAATTGATCCCCTCCAGGGACTCTCTCCCGTCGGCCTTGCTCCCCGCAGGCAGGTTATTCGCCGCTGTGAGGGCCGCCATGGGGGCGTGGTAGCGCTTGGCCACCGACCACGCCGTATCGGTGGGGGCGGGGAAGCAGATGATGTATTCTCCACGGCGGCGGGTCACTTCCTCTCCGAAATCTACATCGGAGAGGGCGGTCAGGGGCGCGGGACGGTAGGTGCGGAGGGAGACAGCCACCTCGGCATCCACCCCCACCCGCTCGCCGTCCATACGGGCGCGGCAGTTGACCACCGACAGATGGCCGTCAAAGTCCGTGTGTTCATCCATGGCTCCGTCGGGTTGCCCGTCGAACTCATAGCGGAAGGGAAGGGTGATGTCGGCGGAGGTGTACTCTCCGTCGCGGAGCAGGAGCAGGTGGCAGGCGCATCTTCCTGTCAGAAGACAACGGCCCTTTGCGGTATCCACCGTCAGGCTTTCGGGGATAGCCACGGCGGTCACGTCGGCTACGCGGGCGGCGGGATCGATCCCAGCCTCGGACAGGGGGAGAGAGTCACTCAGAGTGAAATTCCCGTTCAGCGCCTTGACAGCGTTTTCGGCGGGGTAGGTCGTGTACCGACAGGCGCTTTCGCGGCGAGTGGAGAACAGATCCTTGACATAGGACACGGTCTCGTTTTTCTGGGCTCTGGCCTCGGTGACGACGCCCATTTCCACGTGGGCGTGGCCGTCCTCCATTTCCACGCTGATATCGGTGCAGTACCCGCAGGCGGTGGCGGAGCAGGCCGGTGTGACACCGGCGGTTTCAACGGATTGCGTAAAGGGGATCTTGCGTTGCATGATGGTCAAGGGCGGCGCAGAACGGCCTTCTGCCGTATCGGAGGCGAATTCCTCTGCGGTTTCGGCGGGACACAGAGTCAACTTGAGGGTCACTTCACCGCGGCAGTTGACGATCCCCATACCTGCCGTCGCGTCTGTCATCATAACGTTTCCTTCGGCGCAGACCACCCGCCATTCCTGCTCTGCGGGGGAGAGGATCACGTCGTCCTGCAAGGGGAGCGTTTCACCCATGCCCCAATACAGGCGGTTGACCGACGTTTCTCCCGGAAGGGTTTCTACGGAGGCATCCTCCTCCCCGTCGCCCTGCATCCGATATTCGCCGTAGAGCTTGGCGTCTGCCTTGATCTTACAGCGGATATTCAGCCGTCTGGGGGCGGTGACCCGTCCCGTGGGCGTTTCGGCCACCGCGTCGCAGAGGCAGACCATAGGCTCTCCCGCGGCGGCCATGAGGCCTCTTTCCTCCGCATCGGGTTCGGCGGTCATGCGGTATTCGGTGGACAGCGGCGCGCAGTAGACGGCGTTATCGTGCCCCATGTAGAGCACGTAGTAATCCAGCGTACCGCCCAGCTCTACGCCGTCGCTGCCCGCAAAGCGGTTGGGAGGCAGTACGTTGGTCTCAATGCGCAACAGTCGCTTGATCTCGGGCTGATAGTCGGGAAGCGAGAAATCCCCCGTCAATTCCGTCGTAAGCGCACGGCTCAGAATGGGCACCTGCACCGACTTGCGCTCGGTCATCTCCCCCGTATATTCGTTCATCATAGATCCCACATCTCCTTTGATATGATTTTTCATGATTACTGTATGCGGGATTGCGGGAGCTTAGAACCATACGGACAGCATAAAAGAAAACCGTCCTGAGCGTCTGCAAAATTAGCGGTAAAATTGAAATGAGCCACCACGTTTTTCGTGGTGGCTTTTGATATGCAGAAAGCAAAGAAAAGATTTTTTATAATTGGATACAGTGAAAGATAGGTGAAAAAAGTTCGAGATTTCCTTTTCGTCTTTTCTTTAGTGTCATAACACACAACAAGTCCTCACAAATATTGAAAATACAATATC
>JAZRFR010000251.1:0-2710 GCA_045643785.1 Eubacteriales bacterium
AGGATGTTCCACCATCCTGAGGATGGTGGATGAGGTAAAAACCATTGGCAAATAACATGTTTTCGGACAAACCTCACCCACCGCTCCGCGGTCCCCCCTCCCCAAAGGGGAGGGTCTTGGAGAGCGGCGTCAGCCCGTTAAACTGCAATTTGAATGCTACTCATTCCTTCCTCATCTGCCTCAAAAAAAGCAGAATCGCGGCCACCGTGCAGACAGTGGCATACCCCAGCACCCACCACAAATGGGGGAGAATATCGGCGTACCGACCCGCCAGTACCGCCCGCTCCAATTCCACGGCGTGGACGAAGGGGAGGGCGTAGGCAACGGTTTTGAACACTCCGCCCACGAGTTCCAGGTCGAACCACGCCCCCGACAGCCACGCCGACAGGTTGGTAAGCAGAGCGCCGCAGATGCCGCCTACCTGTTTGTCGGTCAGGATACTGCCGAACAAAAGGCCAAGAGCGATATACAGAACCGAGATAGGGAGGATGAGCAGGAGTGCGTAGAGGATATTGACCGACACATCAAGGCCGAGAAGGATGGCGACGAAATAGCAGATCGCGCTCTGCGCCATCGCGAGAGGCAGGATGGGGAGAGTATAGCCCAGAATGAAATCCAACGGGGTCAGGGGCGTGGTGTACAGGCGTTGCAGGAGTGAGCTGCTGCGGTCTTTGGAGATGACCGTGGCGGAAAAGAGGGTCATGAAGGAAAGGCCGAAGACCGCGATGCCGGGGGTAAGGATTCCAATCTCAAAGAGGCTCACGGGGATGCTCGCCTGAATCGCACTCATAAGCAACAGCAATACCAGGGGGAAGCCCAGCCCGAAAAACAGAGTCAGGGGATCGCGGAGGAGTTCTTTGGTGTTTCGGCCCGCAAAGGTCAGCATTCTCATGTCGTCACCCCCTTCACGATGCGGATAAAGGCTTGCTCAAAGTCATCCGTTTGGGCGATCTCCTTGATCCTTTCGGGCGTATCGCAGACGAGGAGCTTTCCGTCCTTCATGATGGCGATGCGGTCGGAAAGCGCTTCAGCCTCCTCCATGTAGTGTGTGGTCAGGATCACGGTGACCCTTCCCTTCAGGGCACGGATGATGTCCCAAAGGTCGCTTCTGGCCAGCACGTCCAGACCCAGGGTCGGCTCGTCCAGAAACAGGATCTTTGGCTCGCTGATGAGCGCCATGGCGATGCTGAGCCGTCTCTGCCAACCGCCTGAGAGCTTGCCCGCTTTACGGCTGATCACGCTTTCCAGACCAAGAAGTTCCGTCAGTTCCCTGATCTTTTGGTTTCGCTTGTCTTTGGAAAAGCCGTGCACGCCGCACATGAGCTCCAGATTTTCCTTGGCCGTAAGGCCGGAGGCTATGGCGGTCTCCTGGGGGGAGACGGCGATGAGGGATTTGACGGCGAGGGCATCCTTGCGGATGCTGTGTCCCAACAGGTATGCGTCTCCGTCGGTGGGCTTTGTGAGGCAGGAGAGCATTTTGACGGTGGTGGTCTTACCCGCGCCGTTGACGCCCAAAAGGGAAAGCAATTCTCCCTCCTCGACGGAGAGTGAAAGTCCGTCCACGGCGACGACGTCTTTGTAGCATTTGGTGAGATTTTCGATGCGAATGGAAATCATGGTATGGGTTTCTCCTATGTGTGTTTGCGTGTCGTATCTCAGCGGAGCTGCTTATTGAGACGGCGGACGGTCATACGGATGCTGACCGAAATAACCAGCAAAATCAAGGCGTAGCCCCCTGCAAAAACCGCGGTGAATATGCCCAGAGAGAGCAGATCAAAGGGGAGCCAATCGTTCAGAACGTAGCACAGGACGTAGGCAACGTAGAGCAGACTGAAATGGAACAGCACGGATTTCCCCAGAGACCAGGATTCAATCTGGTAGAACACGCTGGCACCCGCATGAACAAATGCCAACAGGTAGATGGAGAGGATGCCGAGGAAGACCTCATCCCCCGTGAGGGTCAGATCGTCCAGGGTGAAGTGGAGAACGAGGTAAACAATGCCGAGGATTACGGGGCCGAGGCCGCCGAACACGAATCCGCGGAGGAAGAAATCCTTGACGGGAGTTTGGGTGGTGGGATGCTTCATTTCTTGATGCCCATCCTTTCTTTGACGGTTTTGAGTTGTCTGCGGGAGACGTAGTCGCGGTGGCCGCTCACAAAGGTCACCATCAGGGATCCCCCGATGGAGGCGTCGAAGCGAGCTATTTTACGGATATTACCGAGGCAGGATTGGTTGATACGGACAAAGCCTGTCTTCCCGTCCAGCATTTCCTCGATCGCGTAAAGCGGGAGGCGAACGGACAGCTTTTCAGCGTCGGTAAGGGCATAGACCTTCCCTTCCTCCACGGTGAAGCAATGGATGTCGGAGGGGCGCAGGGGGATGATCTGTCCATCCGCTCCGTAGCCCAGCAGTTCCTTTTCCATCTGTTCAATATACGCCTCCAGCGCGGCCACCTCGGGGGTTCTTCGGTGGGCGTAGATGACGATTTCTTCGTCCCTTTCGGGGGCGATCACGGTTGTGTATTTCATAAGGCGCTACCTCCTTGTGCCTCCAGTATAGCACAGTTTTATTTTTTGTCAATAGGGTTTCGATATGCGGTCGGTTTGGAGCGGGTATGCGGTAAATTTGGGTTTGTAGGGCAGGGGTTTCACCCCTGCACCCCACCAAGAACCTTTTTGAAAAAAGGTTCTTGGATCTCCAAAAACTTT
>JAZRFR010000252.1:0-3933 GCA_045643785.1 Eubacteriales bacterium
CTGCCCGACGCTATCTTCATCGTTGACCCCCACAAGGAGCACATCGCTGTTCTCGAGGCCAAGAAGCTGGGTATTCCCGTAATCGCTATCGTGGACACCAACTGCGATCCCGACGATGCCGACTACGTCATCCCCGGTAACGACGACGCTACCCGCGCCATCAAGCTCATCTCCTCCGTTATGGCTGACGCCGTCATCGAGGGCCGTCAGGGCGAGCAGACCGGCGAGGCTGAGGCTGTTGCTACCGACGCTGAGTAATTTTTTACTGAATTTACTGAAAACCCCTATTCTATAAAAAAGAGGTAAACTATCATGGCAAACATTTCTGCTAAGGACGTTGCCGAGCTGCGTAAGCAGACCGGTATCGGTATGATGGAGTGCAAGAAGGCACTCGTTGAGGCTGATGGCGACTTCGAGGCCGCTGTTAAGCTTCTCCGCGAGAAGGGCGAGCTGAAGGCTGCGTCCAAGATCGCAAACCGCATTGCTGCTGACGGTATCGTTACCATCATGAAGGAGGGTGACTTCACCGCTATGATCGAGGTTAACTCCGAGACCGACTTCGTTGCTAAGAACGAGTCCTTCCAGGAGTTCGTTAAGAACCTGCTGAAGACCATTCTGGCTTCCAAGCCCGCAAACGTTGAGGAGCTGATGGCTGCTCAGTACGTTGAGGGTGGCGTCACCGTTGACGAGAAGCTGAAGGAAGAGATCTTCAAGATCGGTGAGAAGCTGAGCATCCGCCGCTTCGCTCTGGTTGAGGGTCTGACCTCCACCTATATCCACGGCGCAGGCTCCATCGGTGTTATCGCTAAGTTCAACACCGACTGCGGCGACAAGGACGGTTTCGCTGAGTTCGCAAAGAATATCGCTCTGCAGATCGGCGCATACCCCACTCCTTACCTGACCCGCAATGATGTTCCCGCTTCCGTGATCGAGTCCGAGAAGGAGATCATCAAGGCTCAGCTGGCTAACGATCCCAAGATGGCAGGCAAGCCTGAGAAGGTTCTGGACGGCATCATCATGGGTAAGCTGGGCAAGTTCTACGAGGCTAACTGCCTGGTGGATATGGCTTACGTCAAGGAGGACGACATGACCGTTGGTCAGTACGTTGCCAAGACCGCTAAGGAGCTGGGCGGCTCCATCGCTATCGATTCCTTCTGCCGTTTCGAGAAGGGCGAGGGCATCCAGAAGAAGGAAGAGGACTTCGCTGCTGAGATCGAGAAGCTCGCAAGCGGCAAGTAATCCCTGTCTCTTATATTTGAAAAAGCGCTCCGCTTTGGCGGGGCGCTTTTTGCGTGGAATGCCTTGACAAATCCCCCCGTGGCGTGTATAATAAGAGTGTTTCAAATTGCAGTTTATCGGGGAGTTATGCTTATGTACTTTTCTCTCCTCGTCGAGAGAAAAGTACCAAAAGAGGCGCCGCGTAAGGAAGAAACCCACGGTTTCTTCCTTACGTATCCATCATCCTAATGCGCGCGACTCTTTCACCCACATAGGGGTGAAAGAGTCTGATTGCGCGTATATGTCGCCAATATCCGAGAACCCGCAGGGACAGCGGAGCGCCGTCCCTGCGGAACTCGCCGTTCGGCTTCTGCCCCCGAGTCGCTGTTTTCCTTATTAGGCAAAGGAAAACCTTGGGTAGCCACCAAACGGACGGCCAACCGCGCGGTCGTCACTCTGACGACCGTGCGGCTTCATGGCAAACTGCGACTTGACAGCGTATCAGCCCTTTTGCCCTACAGGCAAAAGGGCACGCAGATCAGGGGGATGGTTCCCCAAGGAAGGTACCGTGGGTACCTTCCTTGGGCGGTGTTCTTTTGGTACTTTTCTGTCACTGTTGACAGAAAAGTACAGAGAAAGAACTCTCCAAAAACCCAAATTTACCATGATTTACAAGGAGCAATCTATGACCTACTATATTGCCATCGACGGTGGCGGTACCAAGACCGAGGGAGTCCTCACCGACACCCGTGGTCGCATATTGGCCCATGCCTTCGGAACTGCCTCCAATCCCAACGACGTGACCCTTGCCGGTTCTGTGAAGGTGCTGACGGACGTTGTGAATACGCTTTTGGAACAGGCAGGCTTGACCATGGATGTGTTGCCCGAGGTGTCCCTGTTCGGCGGTATCGCAGGCGGCATCAACTACGGCCCTGCTTTGGAGACGGCTTTGCGGGAGGCATATCCCGCCGTCGGCGCCCTGGGCATCCGCTCCGACATTCAGATCCTTCTGTCGGGAGAACTCCCTGTGGGAGACGGCGCTTGCATCATCTGCGGCACGGGAAGTGCCTGTTTCCTTCGCCGCGGTGACGAGCTCATCCGCATCGGCGGGTGGGGTTACCTTCTGGATAGCGGCGGCAGCGGTTACGACATTGGCCGCGACGCCCTGGAGGCGGTTCTCCGCGCCCATGACGGCCGCGCCCTGAACGGGCGTCGGGGGGAGACTACCTTGCTTACCGCGTTGATCACGGCGCGCTTGGGCGGGGAAGTCCATACCAAGATCACGGAGATCTACCGCGAGGGCAAGCCGTACATTGCCGCTTGCGCGCCCTGTGTCTTTGAGGCCGCCAAGGCAGGGGATGCCGTGGCTCAAGCCATTCTCAACCGCAACGCCCGCGCTTTGGCGGAATATATCGAGGCCGCGTGGCATCACCTGACCGAGCCTGACCTTTCCGAAACGGTCTTCTTGCCCGTTGTCATGGGCGGTGGCATCAGCCAAAAGGAGGCGGATTTCTGGCTGCCTATGGTAGCTTCGCTGGTCGATTCCGCCATCCCCGTACAGATTACCGTCGCAACAGCTCCCCCTGTATTCGGCGCGGTGGTGGAAGCCGCCAAGCAAACCGACGGGGATGAAGTAGACTTTTCCGCTCTGCGGTCTGCGTTCATGGGGGCTTACGCCAAATAATTTCCAAAATATTTAGCTCAACCTCTTGAAATGTTCATGATTTTCGAGTATACTATATAGGATATCTTATTTTACCGACGAAAGGTGCTTTTATGGAGTTCATCCAAACCCCCGACGCCCGTCGGACGGTGCGCCGTCTGACGCTTCTGACCGTCCTTGTTTCCGCCATCTGCTTCGGGCTCAGCTCGCTTGTGCTGATCCCCGTGTATATTCAGCTCGCTTCCAATATCGCAACCTCGGAGTCTTTTTTGACGTGGGTGCTGTACTACCTGACCGAAGAGGGACTTATCGATTTCTTCGTGTATGCCATTTGCTATCCTGCGACCATGTACGCCGTATGGCACGTCGGTCTCAAGCGGGCAGTGCGTATCCCCGTGGCTTTTTCTCTGATCACGCTGGGACGCTTTGTTCTGAACTACGTCATGAGCGCCATTACCGACAGCGCTCTGCCGGACTGGGAGGAATTTCTGACCGCCGAACTGCCCATGATCGGAACGATGCTGATCCTGGAGCTTCTGCAGTACGCGTTGCCCATTCTGTTTACCTTGCTCTTGAAGAAACGCTACCTGCAAAAGCAGGCTGAGCGTGAGGCGCTGGAGGGGAAGGACTACCGTCTCGTGCCCCTGCTTCCCATTACCCGTTTGTTCTCCTTCAGCAATCCGTTGCAGTTCTCGGCGCTTTTGATGGGTGTGGTGATCTTCGCATTCACCTTCGGCGCTCAGCAGATCTACCAGTACGCCCTCTACATCACTACCGGATACACCGATGGGTGGCTCATCATGGCGTTGGATCTCATTGCCGACCTCTTCATCGCCGTGATCCTCTACTTCGCCGCCCTCCTGCTCTTCTCTCGCTTCCACCGCAAGGATCTCGAAGCCGCCGCAAATCGGGCGTAATCCCTCCCATAAACGCTCAAAGGAGGCCGACGATCGGCCTCCTTTTTAAATTGGGGTTTGTAGGGGAGCGGGGAGAACGCCCGGGGGAAACTTCTTAAAAGAGGTTTCCCCCAGACCCCCTTCAAGAACTTTAAA
>JAZRFR010000253.1:0-10501 GCA_045643785.1 Eubacteriales bacterium
CTCCGACTTATCGGGTATCCCTTGGCCTGTTTGCGGGCATCGGTGTGGTGGGAACAGCCCTTTTGTGGGGGCTTTCTCAGCCGTTTGCCGAGCTTTTGGGTAATCCCTTGGCCTCTGTGTGCATGCGGGCCATTTCTCCGACTCTGTTTCTCATCTGCCTGTCCTCCGCCTTTCGCGGTTACTTTCAGGGACGGCGCAATATGCTCCCCACCGCCCTGTCCCAGGTGATCGAGGCGGGGGGAAAGCTGTTTTTGGGCTTGGCTTTCGCGGCCTACGCCCGGGGGACGGGGGCTGATCTGCCCACCTCTGCCGCCTACGCCGTGCTGGGACTCACGGTGGGTACGGGACTGTCGGTTCTGTACCTGTTGATCCATAAGCGTATGACGGACACCCGTGATCAAGATTTACTTTTACCGTCAACGGATACGTCGCGCCCCGTGTTGCGCCCGCTGCTCGCAACGGCGATCCCCGTAACCCTGAGTGCGGGGGTCATCAGCCTGACCAAATGTGTAGATCTGGCGCTGATCCTCCGTCGATTGCAATCGGTTGGGTACACCGTCGCCGAGGCCAACGCCCTGTACGGGTGCTACTCCACCTTGGCCGTGCCCGTGTTCAACATATTGCCCTCTCTGACCACCTCGGTGGCTCTGTCCGCCGTGCCTGCTCTGTCAGCGGCCTTTCGGAAAGGGAAGGAGGGACGGGAGGAACTGCGGAAAACGGCTCTGTCCTCTCTGGAGCTGACCCTGACCGTTGCCATCCCGGCGGCTCTTGGCATTGCCGTGTTCTCCGAGGATATCCTGTCCCTGCTCTTTGCGGGACAACCTGCCGCCGCGGCGCAGGCCGCTCCCTGGCTTTCCTGCCTGGGACTGTCGGTGCCCGCCGCCTGCCTCATTACGGTGACGGGGGCTATGCTCCAGGCCGCGGGGAAAGCCAACCGCCCCGTGATCTCCATGCTGATCGGTGTGGTTGCCAAAACACTCTTGGCCTACGTCCTGTTGGGACTGGAGGGTTGGGGACTTGCCGGCGCACCCGTCAGCTCTCTGCTCTGCGATACGGTGATCGTCGCCGTCAACCTGTTCTTCATCTCCCGCCACGCACCCGCCATGCTCCCCCATCTGCGGGAAGGAATTTCCCTCGTGGCGTTTCCAACGGCCGTCTCGGTTCTGGCGGTGGGGGGAGTCAAGCTCCTGCGGTATTCGCTGGGCTGGCAGGAGATCACCCCTCTGCATACCCTTGGAACGGTGGCCTCTGTGATGTGCTTGTACGGCGCGGGGCTTTTGCTCAAATTCGCATTCCGATTCTACATACCCATTCATAAAAAGAAGGACTTACAACATGATCAAGTTAACCAAAGAAGCGCGTGACGAAAAGGTTCGTTACCTCCTGGAAAAGAATACGCCCTATACCTTCGACGATCTTGTGACCGTCGTGGAGCTTCTGCGCTCCGAAGGCGGCTGTCCCTGGGACATGGAGCAGACCCATAAGTCCATCCGTAACGATTTCATCGAGGAGACCTATGAGGTCATTGAGGCCATCGACACCGAGGACCCTGTCCTTCTGCGGGAGGAGCTGGGCGATGTGCTGTTGCAGGTGGTGTTCCACGCCCGCATTGAGCAGGAGCAGGACGTATTCGGTATGGAGGAGGTCTCCAACGACATCTGCGCCAAGCTCATCCACCGCCATCCCCACGTATTCGGTACGCTGGAGGTGGAGAACTCCGCCGAGGTGCTGAAGAACTGGGAAGCCATCAAGGGCGAGGAGAAGCAACGTATTACCATGACCGACAAGCTCCGCGCCATTCCCCCCATGTACCCTGCCCTCATGCGGGCGCAGAAGGTGGGCAAGAAGGCTGCTTGCTTTGATTTTGGAAGTGCCGACGAGGTGTACAAGAAGCTGGACGAGGAGATTGCCGAGGTCAAGGCCGCCGCCGCGAGCGGAGATCAGGCCGCCGTGGAGGAGGAGCTGGGGGATTTGCTTCTGACCGTGACCAGCTTGGCCCGCAAGCTGGGAGTCAAGTCCGAGGAGGCGCTCTTCCACGCCACCAATAAGTTCATCGACCGCTTTGAGAAGGTGGAGAACGCCGTGATCGAGGCGGGGAAGGATATGGAGACCCTGACCATGGCCGAATTGGACGCCATTTGGGATACCATCAAGCATCAGGCATGAATCAAACCATCTCCATTGCCCTGTCTCCCGCCGTTACCCTGCACTACACCCATACCGAGCGCTTCAAAACGGCACGGCTGAGCCTGTTTGCGGTCATGCCGGCGGATCGAACGGACTCTCCGCTCACGACGCTGCTGTTCGGTATTCTGCGGCGGGGAAGCGAGGGATATCCAAGCCTGGCCCAGCTCAACCGCCGTCTGGACGAGCTATACGGCACGACTCTGACCATTCGCAACTACCTGCACGGAGACAGCCACGTGGTCTCCTACGCCGCCGAAATGCTGGAATCCCGCTTCCTGCCGTCCCATCACAGAGATATGGATCTTCTGGGCGGCGTGACTCAGCTTTTGGCAGATATGATCCTGCGGCCCTTGCGTGATCCCGACGGGGGACTTCGCGCCGACGCCGTGGAAAAAGAAAAGCAATCCCTGATCGACAGCCTGCGCTCCCTGCGGAACGACACCCGCGCCTACGCCGCTACCCGCCTGCGGGAGATCATGTGCGACGGCGAGCCTTACGGTATTTCCATCGGCGGTACCGTGGAGCAGGTCGAGGCCATCACCCCCGAAGATGTAACCGCCCGCTACGAGTCCTTGATGAAAGAAATCCGTTTGGAGATTTTCTACACGGGACGAGCCTCTCTTGAGGAAGTGGAATCTGCTTGGAAATATGCCTTCGGAAACTGGTGTCCCGCCCGTGTCGGGGCGACCGAGACCACCCTGCATTCCATCCCGCCGTCCCCCCGCTTTGCAGAGGAGGATATGGCGGTCAGCCAGGGAAAGCTTTGCCTTTCCTGGTCGTGCGGTCAGAATTTCTCCACGGTCAGAGACCCGCGCGCCTTGGCCGCTTACGCCGTATGCAACGAGCTGTTCGGCGTCATGCAGAACTCCCTGCTTTTCCGCCACGTGCGGGAGGAGCTGGGGCTCTGCTACTACTGCGACTCGGCTCTGGATATGACCAAGGGCATCCTGTGGGTGTCCTGTGGCATTCGTTCCGACCGCAAAGGGGAGGCAGAGGCCGCCATTTGCGCCCAACTTTCGGCTCTGCAAGAGGGAAAGATTACTCCGGAGGACGTGGAGCTGGCCAAGCTCTCCCTCCTGAACAGCTACCGACAAATGGAAGATAGTCAGAATTCCATGGAGGCTTTCGCTTTCGGAAGACTCATGAACGGAACGGCGGAGACCCCCGAGGAGGAAATGGCGTATATCAGCGCCGTCACCGCCTCGGACGTCGTAGAGATCGCCAAAACCTTTGCGCCGGATACCGTGTTCTTTCTGCGCGGTACCCAGGCCGATGACGAAGGAGAGGAGGAGAGCTACGATGACTGATTGGATCCGCTTTTCCTGCCCTCACCTGGAGGAGAGCTACTGCGAGTGCCGCCATTCCGTCGGACTTCGCGTTCTGGTTTCTCCCAAGGATTTTTCGGCTACCTATGCCACAATCGGCATTGGGTACGGCTCCCGCGACCGCTTTGCAGGCGGCGCGCTTCCCATGGGATGCGCCCATTTCCTGGAGCATAAGATGTTTGAGCGTCCGGGAGGCGAGAGCTGGGAGGACGTGTTTTCCGCGCTGGGCGCCGAGGTCAATGCCTATACCTCCGACGATTGCACCGCCTATATGTTTTCGGCTACCGAGCATATCCCCGAGGCGGTGGAGGCGCTTTTGTCCATGGTGAAGGATATGTCGGTTACGTCCGCGTCCGTGTCCCGCGAGCGGCACATCATTGCGGAGGAGATCCGCATGAACGCCGACGACCCCTGGGAGGTCTGCTACGCCAATATGCTGCGGGGACTGTACGCGCCTGTCAAGGAGGGCGGAAACCCCGTCCGCGAGGAGATCTGCGGCACCGAAAACACCATCCGCCGCATCACCCCGTCCATCCTGCGAGAGGCTCACGAACGCTTCTACCGCCCGGAGAATATGGTACTGGCCGTGTCGGGCAATATCACCCCCGACGAGGTCATGGCCGCGGTGGATCGGGTGTGGGGAACGTACAAGTCTGCGCCCGTTACCCGAACACCCTCGCGCCGCATTCCCCGCGACCCCATGGTGGCGTACAAGCCCCGCATCTCCTGCCGCATGGAGACCGCAAAGCCCTTGTTCTCCATCGGAATCAAGCTCCCCGAGACTCCCACGGATCCCCGTGAATTGGTTTATCTCGAGCGGCTCATGACGGTGCTTGGCGAAATGCTGTTTTCCCGATCCGGAGATTTTTACGGTTCTCTGTTTGAAAGCGGCCTCGTCAGCCCGGGAATGGCCTACGGCTCCTCCCTCGGCAGACCTGCGTTGGACGGCACGGCAGAGGGCTACGGCTATTTCTACCTGTCGGGGGAGTGTGACTGCCCCGAACAGGTTTACAGCGCGTTTTTGTCCTACGTAGCCTCCCTTCGCGAGGGCGGCCTTGACACCCGGGGATTTGAGCGCGCCCGCCGTACTCTGTACGCTGACTACGTTTACGGCTTCGATTCCACCGAGGGGATCGCCTCCTCCCTGATGACCACGGCGCTGGACGGCGTGGGACTGTACGACCTGGGGGCATTGGACGAAAGACTCACCCTTGACGATGTAAGATCCCTGTTTGAAAAGGTATTCAGGGGTTCTCAATATACACTCTCCACGGTGCTCCCGATGGAGTGAAATCTTTGTTGCGAAAGGATCATTTATGAGCACGACTGTTTCTTTCCCCGGCCTTGGCATAGGGGAATTCAGCTTTGATCGGATTGCCTTTGAAATCTTCGGCAAGCCCGTTTACTGGTACGGCATCATCATCATGCTGGGTATCGTCGCCGCCTTCATCCACGCCAAGATACGGTGTAAGCCCGAGGGGATCAAGACCGACGACATCATCGACGCGGGTATTTTCACCGTGCTTTTCGGTGTGCTTGGCGCGCGTCTGTACTACGTAGTGACAACGCTGGACACCGAAAAATACGAAACCATTGTGGATGTGTTCGCCATCTGGGAGGGCGGTCTGGCCATCTACGGCGGCGTTATCTGCGGATGTACGGCGCTGGTGCTGACGGCCGTGTACAAGAAGATCAATCCCCTTAAGATCATGGATGCCGTGGGTCCCGGCGTTATGCTGGCCCAGGCCATCGGCCGTTGGGGCAACTTCATGAACGGCGAGGCCTTCGGCTACGAGGTGCCCGAGGGGAGCTTCCTCTACCCCTTCCGCATGGGTCTGATCTCCGACTACACCGGGTCGGAGATGAAGTATTACCATCCCACCTTCCTGTACGAATCTCTCTGGAACATTGTGGGATTTGTGATCATCACCCTCCTGTACCGCAAAAAGAAATTCAACGGCCAGGTCGCCTTGATGTACTTTACCTGGTACGGCTTCGGCCGTATGTTCATCGAGGGACTGCGTACCGATAGCCTTTACGTAGGCCCCTTCCGCATCTCTCAGGTGGTTGGTGCCGTCTGCTTCCTGGCGGGCTCGGCGCTCCTGATCGCGGGATTCATCCTGTCCCACAAGGGCAAGCTGGACAAGTGGCTGACCGTCCGCTGGGCGGAAGAAGTCCCTGCCGAGGGGGAGGCTGTGAGCGATGGAGAAACCGCCACCGATACCTCCGCCCACGAAACCAAGGAGGCCATCCATACCTCTGAAATCGAGGATGGGGATACTGCGTCCGACACCGATACACAGTAAAGGAGACCAAAACCATGGCACACATCATTGACGGAAAAGCCATCTCTGCCGCCGTGCGCGGGGAGATCAAGGAAAATACCAAGCAGTTTATCGCAGAGACGGGCATTACTCCCGGTCTGGCCGTGATCATCGTGGGCACCGACCCCGCATCTCAGGTGTACGTGCGCAACAAGCGCCGTGCCTGCGAGGAGGTGGGCTTCTACTCCGAGGCCTACGAGCTTCCCGAGGAAACTACCCAAGCCGAGCTGGAGGCGCTGGTGGACAAGCTCAACGCCGACGAAAAGATCCACGGCATCCTCTGCCAGCTTCCCCTGCCCAAGCACCTCAACGAGGAAGCCATTCTGCTCCGCATCGACCCCAAAAAGGACGTGGACGCCCTCCATCGCTACAACGTGGGTCGCATTATGATTGGAAACCAGAAGTTCCTCCCTTGCACCCCCGCGGGTGTCATGGAACTGATCCGCCGTTCCGGCATCGACTGCACCGGTAAGGAGTGCGTGGTGGTGGGGCGTTCCAATATCGTGGGTAAACCCATGGCCATGCTCCTGCTCCAGGCCAACGGCACCGTGACCATCTGCCACAGCCGCACCAAGGATCTCTCCGAGGTCACCCGTCGCGCTGACGTGCTGGTGGTGGCTATCGGCAAGGCCGATTTCGTGACAGGCGATATGGTCAAGGAGGGCGCCGTGGTCATCGACGTGGGCATGAACCGCCGTGCGGACGGCAAGCTGACGGGCGACGTGGATTTTGCCACGGTGGAGCCCAAGGCCTCTCACATTACCCCCGTTCCCGGCGGCGTGGGACCCATGACCATCACCATGCTCATGCAGAACACCCTGACGGCGGCTATGGATGCTGCCGGCCGCGCCTGATTGGAGGATTGCTATGGCAAAAACAATCACTTGGCGCATTGCTACCGAAGGTAGCGAACATACCATCACCTATTCCCTCAATAAATTCACGGGACGTATGACTATTACCCTGGATGGGGACGCCTTTACCCTCTCTGCGGGCTTTCTTTCCCTTAAGGCCGCACGCCGCGAGCCCTTCCGCATCGTGGATGCCGACGGGGAAGCCGAGCAGGCCATCCTTGTGGTGGATAAGAAAGGAAAGGCAAAGCTCCTGTTCCGGGCGAAAGAGGTTGTCGCAGAACAGTAAATTGCAGTTTGTAGGGGAACGGGAGAACGCCAAAGAGGAACTTCTTAAAAGAAGTTCCTCTCTGGACTCTCTTCAAGAACTTTCAAAAAATATTGTCAGATAATTCTTTTTGAAAGTTTTTGAGATTCCAAAGAACTTTTTTCAAAAAGTTCTTTGGTGGGGTGCAGGGGCAAAGCCCCTGCCCGACAACCCCAAATTTGAAATACAGAAAGGAGACCGCCATGGGCACCTTTGTACACCTTCATCTCCACAGCGAATACAGCCTTCTGGACGGCGCCTGCCGCATATCCGACCTCCCCGCGCGGGTAAAGGAATGCGGTCACGATGCCGTGGCGCTGACGGATCACGGCGTGCTGTATGGCGCGGTCTCCTTTTACGAGGCCTGCAAGAAGGCCGGTGTTAAACCTATCATCGGCTGTGAGGTCTACGTAGCCCCCGGTTCCCGGTATGAAAAAACGGGCATGCAGGGGCGAGAGGGTGCGTATAACCACCTTGTCCTGCTTTGCGAGAGCATGGAGGGCTACCAAAACCTCATGACCTTGGTCTCGGCGGGCTTCACCGAGGGCTTTTATGGCCGTCCCCGCGTG
Source organism: Eubacteriales bacterium (assembly GCA_045643785.1). Classification (GTDB taxonomy): domain Bacteria; phylum Bacillota; class Clostridia; order Oscillospirales; family CAG-272; genus CAMEON01. Next base: position 7,564 of record JAZRFR010000253.1, read on the forward strand.
GATCTGGAGCTGCTCCGTAAGCACCATACGGGTCTGATCGCCCTGTCCGCCTGTTTGTCAGGAGACATTCCCAAGCGGCTTCTGGCCGGGGATTACGAGGGCGCCAAGACCGCCGCTCTCACCATGGCGGATATTTTCGGAGCAGGGAACTACTACATCGAGCTGCAGAACCATAGCCTCCCCGAGGAGCGGCAGATCCTGCCCGCCCTTCTGCGCCTGGCTCGTGAATGTAACCTGCCCGTCGTGGCCACCAACGACTGCCACTACCTCCGCCGTAGCGACGCCTACATGCAGGAGGTGTTGACCTGCATCCAGATGGGTAAGACGGTGGGCGAGGACGGTAAGGTTGGCTTTGCCACCGACGAGTTCTACTACAAGGACACGGGAGAAATGGAGATGCTGTTCTCCCGCTACCCCGGTGCCATTGAAAACACCGTCCGTATCGCTGAGCGGTGCAACGTGGAGTTCGATTTCTCCAAAACCTATCTGCCCAAATTCCCCTGTCCCGACGGTATGGATGCAGGGGCTTATCTTACGCGCCTGACCGAGGAAGGCCTTGCCCGCCGTGTGTCTGCGGGTCAGATCGTTTACGACGACGGCAAGCACTCCGAGAAAGCCTACCGCGAGCGCATTGCCTACGAGCTTTCGGTCATCGGCAATATGGGCTACGATGACTACTTCCTCATCGTGCAGGACTACGTCAATTTTGCCAAGTCCAAGGGCATTCCCGTGGGCCCCGGCCGTGGATCGGGGGCGGGATCTCTTGTCGCCTACTGCATCGGCATTACCGAGGTGGATTCCATCGCCTTTGACCTGCTCTTTGAACGTTTCCTCAACCCCGAGCGAGTCTCCATGCCCGATATCGACGTGGACTTCTGCTACAACCGCCGCGACGAGGTCATCGCCTACGTGGCTGAAAAGTACGGCAGGGATCACGTCTCCCAGATCATCACCTTCGGTACGCTGGCCGCCCGCGCCGCCATCCGCGACGTTGGCCGCGCCATGGGCATGAGCTACGCCGACGTGGACGTGGTGGCGAGAGCCGTGCCTCAGGAGCTGGGGATCACCATCAAGGAGGCATTGCGCCTGCCTGACCTCAAGGCTCTTTACGAGGGCTCCGAGGAGGTGCAGAAGTTGGTGGATACCGCTATGTCCTTGGAGGGCATGCCCCGTAACGCGTCGGTCCATGCCGCCGGTATCGTCATCACCGACCGCCCCGTGTGCGATTTCGTGCCTCTGGCCGTGAATAACGGCACCACCGTCACTCAGTACGACATGGATACCGTGGCCAAGCTGGGGGTTCTGAAATTCGACTTTTTGGGCCTGCGATACCTCACCATCATGCACGACGCCGAGGAGCAGGTCAGGGAATCCAACCCGCAGTTCGCCCTTGACCGTGTTCCGCTGGACGATCCCGATACCTATGAGCTCATCAGCCGTGGCCACACCCTCGGCGTGTTCCAGTTGGAGTCAGGCGGTATGCGCCAGATGCTGACGGGGTTGAAGCCCCGCGCCATTGGCGACATCGAGGCCGCTATTGCCCTCTACCGCCCCGGCCCCATGGAAGCCATCCCTCGCTATATCGCCAACCGCGAAAATCCTTCGCTGGTCAAATACCCCTCCCCCCTTCTGGAGCCCGTCCTGTCCTCCACCTACGGCGTGACGGTGTACCAGGAGCAGGTTATGAGCATCTTCCGGGTCATGGCAGGCTATACCTACGGCCACGCCGACATCGTCCGCCGCGCTATGTCCAAGAAAAAGGCGTCGGTGCTGGAGGCCGAGCGGGCGGATTTCGTGGCAGGTGCCGAAGCAAACGGCATGACCCATGCCGAGGCCGAAGCCCTGTTCGACGACATGGGTAGCTTTGCCAACTACGCCTTCAATAAATCCCATGCCGCCGCCTACGCCCTCATCTCCTACCGAACCGCATACTTGAAAGCCCACCATCCCGGGGCGTATTTTGCCGCACTTTTGACCTCGGTGTTGGGCAACCAACCCAAAATGGCGGAATACACCGCTGAGTGCGGGAAGTACGGCATCAAGGTGCTACCTCCCGATATCAATGAGAGTCAGATGAACTTCCACGCATCGGGCACAGGGCGTGGCGGTCACATCCGTTACGGTCTCCTTGCCCTCAAGAACGTGGGCGAGGCCTTCCTCCGCGCCATTCTGACCGAGCGGAAGCGTAAACCCTTTGTATCCTTCGAGGACTTTCTGGAGCGGCTGTCGGGTCACGATCTCAACAAGCGCCAGGTGGAAGCCCTCATCAAGGCAGGCGCCTTCGACAGCCTCCCCAACCACCGCGCCCAACTTCTGGCTGTATATGAATCCATGATGGACACCCTGTCCGCCAAGAACCGCGCCAACCTGGAAGGACAGATGGATATGTTCTCCATGGTGGACGATGCGGTGAGTACCCCTCCCGCCTTTTCCTACCCCGAAGTGCGCCTCTATACCCTGCGGGAGATGCTCATGCTGGAGAAGGAAGCCTCGGGCATGTTCTTCTCGGGTCAGCTTCTGGACGATTTCTCCAAGTGCGTAGAGGCCTTGAAGCCCATGCGGATTGCCGAGATCGCTCCCACCAACGAGAGCGTTGATGGCAACGCCGGTGAAGGGGACACCCCCGCCCTTCCCGATCGCGCCAAGGTCAAGATCGCGGGCATCATCAGCGGCGTGACCCTGAAGACTACCAAGAAGGAGGAGAGAATGGCCTTCTTTACGGTGGAGGACTCGGGCGGTGTCATCGAATGCCTGGCATTTCCAAAAACCTACACCCAGTACGGTGAGATCATCAAGTCTGACAACGCCGTGTTTGTAGAAGGAAATCTCTCGATCCGCGAGGAGGAATCCCCGAAGATCCTGGTATCGATCATGGGACTCTTGGTGGACAACGCCCACTTCAACGATACGCTAAGGCCCGTAACCCCCCCTGCTCCCA
>JAZRFR010000254.1:0-21371 GCA_045643785.1 Eubacteriales bacterium
TCGCGGCATCTCCCGCCGCGCAGCCATTTCCTACGACTACCCCGATGGTCACATTGAGTACGACGAGATCGAGGATCCTCTGCCCTTCGACAAGGAAGCCGATATCATCGAAATCGAGGACGACGATTTCGCCCTGTGGTACCGCGACCTCTCCGAGGAGATGGACACCTACGAGGGAAAGACCGTTCATGTGAAGGGTCTTGTCGCCCGCGACAACAAGCTGGGGAAGAACGGCGTTGTCATTGGTCGCCACATCATGACCTGCTGCGCCGACGATATCGCCTACAGCGGTCTGGTCTGCAATTTCTCGGCTCCCGTCTCCCTCAAGACCCGCGACTGGATCACCGTCACCGCCAAGATCAAGCTGGAGCCCCACAAGCTCTACGGCGGCCGCCGCGGCCCCGTCCTCTACGCCACCGACTACGCCATGACCTCCGCCCCCAAGCAGGAGGTTGCGACCTTCTATTAAGAGCGGTTCATGGGGCTTTGCCCCATACCCCACCGGAGGGACTTTTTGAAAAAAAGTCCCTCCGGACTCTTCAAAAACCTTCAAAAAGGGAATTGTTATGTCAAATCAAATCTATTTGGATATTGCTCGCGATGCTGAAGTGGCTCTCCGTGAGCTGATCGAGGCGGCGCGCCTCACCGCAGGTCAGCTTCTCGTCATCGGCTGCTCTTCCTCTGAAATGGTGGGTCAGCGCATCGGCAAGAACTCATCCATGGAGGCCGCCCTCGCCCTGCGTGACGCCGTTCTGCCCATTCTCTCGGAGCATGGCATCTGCCTCGCCGTTCAATGCTGTGAGCATCTCAACCGCGCCCTCATCATGGAGCGCGCCACCGCCGAGAAGTACGGCTACGAGCCCGTGTGGGTCAAGCCTCAGCCCAAGGCGGGAGGCTCCTTCGCCACCGCCGTGTGGGAGTCTATGGACGATCCCGTGGCCGTTGAGGAGATCAAGGCCCACGCCGGCATGGACATCGGCGCGACCCTGATCGGTATGCACCTTCGCCGCGTGGCGGTGCCCGTGCGCCTCTCGCTGAACCACATCGGACAGGCTCCCCTCGTCTGCGCCCGTACCCGCCCTGCCTACATCGGAGGACCGAGAGCGGAGTATCAGACAAACGAGCCGTAATTTGCAGTTTGCAGGAGAACGCCTGGGGGGAACTTCTTGAAAGAAGTTCCCCCCAGACCCCCTTCAAGAACTTTTAAAAAATATGATTTAATAACCCTTTTTGAAAGTTTTTGGAGTTCCAAGAGCTTTTTTCTGCTCTGCTTGCAGAGCGAGGTTCATTGGCGGGGGGCAGGGGTGAAAACCCTGCCCGATAACCCCAAACTTGAATACAAAAAGAAAAGGAACATTCATCATGTCCAGAGACAGACTCGGAAGCCGTCTTGGCTTCATCCTTCTTTCTGCCGGATGCGCCATTGGCATCGGCAACGTATGGAAATTCCCCTGGATGGTGGGCCAGTACGGCGGAGCCATCTTCGTTCTGATCTACATTGCATGCCTGGTGATCCTGGGCGTTCCCGTCATGACTATGGAATTCGCCGTAGGACGCGCCGCCCAGAAATCCCCGTCGGTTATGTTTCGTGAGCTGGAGCCCCCCAAGTCCAAGTGGCATTTTCACGGGATCGTGTGCCTCGTCGGTAGTGTGATCCTCATGATGTTCTATAACAACGTCGCCGGTTGGATGATGAACTACTTCGTCAAGACCGCTACGGGCACCTTTGAGGGCATGGACACTGCAGGCGTTGAGGCGGAATTCGGCTCCATGCTGGGCGATCCCCTCTGGCAGACCGTATTCATGGTGCTGGCGGTGATCATCGGTATCGGTGTCTGTATGCTGGGCGTGCAGAAGGGTCTGGAGCGGGTCACCAAGGTCATGATGGTGGCGTTGCTCGTCCTCATGGCGGTGCTGGCGGTCAACAGTATTTTCCTCGACGGCGCCTCCGAGGGACTGAAATTCTACTTGGTTCCCAATATTGAAAACGTCAAGAAAGCGGGCATTTTCAACGTCATCGTGGCCGCTATGAACCAGGCCTTCTTCACACTCAGCCTGGGTATCGGCTCCATGGCCATCTTCGGTAGTTACCTGGACAAGGATCGCGCTCTTATGGGCGAAGCGGTCAACGTGGCGGTGCTGGATACCTTCGTGGCCTTTACGTCGGGTCTCATCATTTTCCCCGCCTGCTTTGCCTACGATGTCAACCCCGGAGCAGGTCCCGCCCTTATTTTCCAGACCCTGCCCAACGTTTTCAACAACATGCCCATGGGTCGCCTGTGGGGCTCCCTGTTCTTTATCTTCATGTCCTTTGCGGCTCTGTCCACCGTCTTGGCTGTCTTTGAGAACATCATCGCCTGCCTCATGGATCTTACGGGCTGGAAACGTATGAAGTCCTGCATTGTCGTTGGTGCGGGAATGCTCCTGCTTTCTCTGCCCTGCGTGTTTGGCTATAACATCTGGGCGGGCTTTGAGCCTTTCGGAAGCGGCACGGCCGTGTTGGATCTGGAAGACTTTATCGTCAGCAATCTCCTTCTGCCCCTGGGTGCCTTGATCTTCACGCTGTTCTGCGTTACCCGCTATGGCTGGGGGTGGAAGAATTTCATGGCCGAGGCCAATACCGGCAAGGGCCTTAAGGTTCGTTCCTGGATGCGCTGGGTATTTACCATCGTGATCCCGATCATCATCATCGTGATCTTCGTCATGGGGCTTGTGACCTTTGATTTTTCAAGATAAAACCAATAAAACCAAAGAGCCCGCCGCGCAATTTCCGCACGGCGGGCTTTTTGGTTTTTCACACGTTTATCGGATCGTTTTTAAGAACGACGCAATAAGTCCGGCATAGATTTCATTCGCCCGTCCGGTTGTATCCGAACTTGGATGCACCTTGTCTACGTTGTAAATCTCATAAACCGTTACGTCCTTCTCGAAGGTATAGCCGGGGTATAACTCGGACATGTATTCCTTGGAGCCGGGGATGATCTTGTCGCTGTATCCAAGATACTTGTAAATTTCAAATATCGGGAAGCACCATTCTTGGGCTAAGGACAGCTGAGCGTCAACGACGTTGCTGTATGCTTTGTTGTACCCGTTCTCATATTCGTAGTTGCTGATGAAAACAATGCGCGCCTGGGGATTGTGGCAGAGGATCAGGGTCACGATAAAATTGACCGATCCCTTGAAACAGTTGCGGTTCACAGAAGCCGCGAATGCTTCAAGCTTATCCTGGGGGAAATCGGACAGATCTCCAAAGTATTTTTTGAGGTTTTCGTAGTTGTTCGCCGTCATGTACGTGTCCTCTGCCAGCAAGCCGTTCCGAATATTTTCCACGGTCGGCTCCAGTTCGATGTCAATATTTCCGTTGACATCACGGTATTTCCAATCGTTATGGCCGTGATCGATCACGAAAAGATCCGGCATGGGCTTTGTTCCGTCCAGATAGGGAAGCAGCTTTTTCTCGAAGGAACCGGACAAAATACGTTTTTTCTGACTTTCATCCAAGGCAGTCGGCCAGGAGGAATTCTTGCTTAAAGAACGAAGCGTATCGTAATTGGCAATGAACGCGTTTGCTTCCTCAAGCGTCATAGACAGAGAAGACGTGATATTCGATATGTTGGCTCCGTTATAATCCCCGGTGCTTACGTTGGCACGGCACATAGAGCCGCCGACGGCCTCCTGGAAAATCAAGGCGCCCAATTCGTCACCGACCAGAAGGGGATATCCGCCTGCGGGAATAGAGGTTCCGCACCACCAGATGCTTTTCCCTGCCCAATAGTTATCCGAGGCTTGTTCGGAGGACCAATCGTGGATGCCGATTACCTTTGCGTCCGAAGTGTACAGGTAAGTAACCTCGTCTCTGGCCGCGAACGTATACTCGCTGTAATTGGCATTGGAGCAGGATTCGATGATGAGTCCGTTCGTATCTGTTCGGGCGAAGCCGTAGGAGCCGCCTGTTTTCATGGTGATCGTCACGTTTACGTGAGGGGGGATGACGTATTTGGAATGGTTGGAGAACGTGCCGAAGGTTACTTCTTTTCCGACTCCTGTTGAGGGATGAACGTACCCGTCGCCTTTTTCGATCAATTCAAAGGAGGTGGGTATATCGGCGTCCTCCGACGTAGGCGCGTTTGTGACCGTGAAGGTTGTCTGATCTCCATTTGTAAACGTGATCGTATACGTATCCACGTTTCCTTCTGCAGAGGTGAGTTCAATGGACAGAATCCCGTTGCCGTCACGACCGTTCTGTCCGTCTTTGCCGTCTACGCCGTCTTTACCGTTGGCACCGTCCACCCCTTCGGCTTTCACATTGGTATTCACGCCGTCGATGTACCAGTAGCCGTCCTGAATGTACGGTGTTTTGCCGTCTACACCGTTGGTACCGTCTTTGCCGTCGGTGCCATCAACACTTTCCGCCTTGATGCCCGTATTGACGCCGTCGATGTGCCAGTATCCGTCTTGGATATACGGGGTTTTGCCGTCTACGCCGGCCTTTGCACAACCGACAAGAGAACATAAAAGCGAAAGGAACACCAAAATCAACAGAATCTTTTTCATGGTTTCATCCTCCTAAAAGAACGCATACGGTAAAAAGCATGCACCGAAAATGCAGATCCATTTCTGTTACCATGGGTTTATTGTAGCATAAAACGCCGAGAAAATCAATATGGATCCGAATAAAAACCAACATAAAAAAGCCCGCCGCGCAATTTCCGCACGGCGGGCTCTTTCGGTTATGTTGATTACCAGATAACGATCCGCTTATCGGGGGCAATATACATCTTGTCGGTTTCCTTGACGTCGAAGGTGGTATACCATTCCTCGAAGTTTCTGGGAGGCATATTTGCGCGCAGAATGCAAGGTCCGTGGACGTCCACCGAAAGAAGCAGCTTGGAGTATTCGGGCTTGGCCTTCTGACACCATACTCTTGCCCAGTTGCTGAAGTATTCTTCGTAGGATGCGCCGTCGGTCTTGGACATGATATCCAGAGTGACGGAAATACCGCCGTTGTCGGCCATGTTCTCGCTGACGATGAACGCGCCGTTGACCTTGCCCCAGGGAAGCTCGATGCCGTCAAACTGCTCGATCATTTGTTGAACCTTGGCCTCGAATCTTGCGAAATCATCTGCAGTCCACCAGTCGTTGATGTTGCCGTTTTCGTCGCACTTGGCGCCGTTGCTGTCGAATGCGTGGGAGATCTCGTGGCCGATGACACCGCCGATACCGCCGAGGTTTTCGCTTCTCGTCTGCTTGAGGGAGTAGAAGGGAGCCTGCAGGATGGCGGCAGGGAAGGTAATGTCGTTGACGAAGGGGTCGTAGCAGGCATTGACCATATGCCCGGGCATAGCCCAATTCTCGGGCTCGGTGGGCTGATCCAGCTTGCTGAGGATATCCAATTCCCGAATGGCCTTCAGGGCGAGCATGATGTCAAAGAGAGAATCCTCGGGATTGAAGACCAGTTGATCATAGACGGATCTGACCTTATCGGGATAGCCCATCTTCACGCCCATCGTCGACAGCTTCAGGATGGCTTTTTCCTTGGTCGCCTCGCCCAGAATATCGTTGGTCTTGATGCGTGCCTTGTAGGTATCAATGATCTGATAGACGATCTCGGTGATGTCCTTCTTTGCTTCTTGGCCAAAGTATTTGTCGCCGTAGTAGATGCCTACGGGCTCGGAATACGTGCCCGAGGCCAGGTTGTAGGCAAACTTCTCGATGGATTGCATCTTGGCAACGCCCATGAGCGCGCGGCCGTACATGCCGCCCATGTCACGAAGCTCCTCGGACAGGAAATTGCAGGCTTTCAAGAGGCCCGTTACGTATGCCCAGTGCTTGTAGGGGTCAAGATTGGCCGCATTCAGCACCTTGGCAAAGTCACCGAAGAATCTCGGCTCGGTGACCACGACGGTTGCGGGAACGTGTCCGAACAGATCTGTGAGGATGGCATCGAAATCCAGGGTGGAAAGCATATCGGCAACCTTGGCCGTGTCCATGGGATTGTACATTTCCACGTATCGCGACCATTCCTCGCTGGTCTTGACAAGTCCGCCGAGGATCTCATCAAAGGCCAGCGTGTCGGTCACGTACTGCTCCTGCTCCTCGGGGGAAAGATTTGTCTTGGCCATGACCATCTTGGCGACGCTTGTCCAGATACCCAGAAGCTGCGCCTTCTGTTCGGCCATTTCGGGCTTGTAGTAGGTTGCGTCGGGAAGAATGACGCTGGCGCCCTGGATGTACACCAGACGCTGCTTGGTGTTCTTCATATCGGTTTCAACGCCAATGTTGATGGGGGTGGGAATGCCCTTCAGGGAAAGAGTCTTGTACAGACGGCTGAAATCCTGAACCGATTTGACCTCGTCCAGGGCAGCCAGGCATTTCAGCGCGGGGGTAATGCCGTGCTTTTCTTTCCGGTCGGCATCCATGGCGATGGCATACAGCTCGCAGGCTCTCTTGAGATAATCGTTGGGGTAGGACTTGCTTTCGGTCATGGCGGCGAACTCGTCCATCATGATCTTCTCGACACCGTCTGAAAGCTCTGCAAAGCCGCCTGCAAAGGGCTTGTCATCGGGGATCACGAGTTTGTCCAAGGTCTCTTGGTTGACGTACATATAAAGGTCATCCTGAATTCTGATGTTTTCCATATGGATCTCCTGTTCATTTCGCAAATTTGGATTTGCTTTTCTTTATTATAGCACAAAAGGAGGGAAAAAACAATATGTTTTGGGATCTTTTGCGGGGGATTCTCAAACCTCAACGGGGAAGTCTGAAGCATTCCTCCATACGGTGTATCAAGTACCCAAAACAATTGCCATTTTTTCCCGAAAATCGCTCACTCGATGGAACGTAGCATAATTGGCATCGTGATAGTTGTGCGCGCCGTTCATGGCGGTGCGACACTGGTAGATCAGATCCTTGCCGTCGATCTCCATGCTGACGTATTGGAAGCCGATTGCCCCCGAGTCGATGCCACGCATATCGATTTCATCCCATGCTACGTGCCACTCTTTGCAATCCTTCGAAACAAGGAGAGAGAGCAGATCTCTTGCGTGGAGCCTCTCGCCGTCATAGATACGGGAGCCAATCGAGATATAGTTCTCGGTGATCGAATCGTACACGATGGCAAATTTGGCGTTATTGCAGGGGTATTCGATGCAACCGACGTACTCCAGCGGGGCCTCCGGATCATCGGTGTTGACCTTGTAATCCACAACCAAGCCCCATTTTCGCTCCAGTCTGTCCATGTTGTAGCGCATGATATTGTGTAATTCGCCTCCCACCTTCACAAGCATCCCCTCAATGTTGCCCGCGCTTTCGCCCTTTGGTACACCCGGCCAGTTGGGATCGTATTGGATGGGTTCGGCAAAGGTCCAGTTACCGGCATCCAACAGATCGCAGTTCAGCGGTACCGAGGCAACCGAGGCGGCATGGTAGCCGCGTGCCCACGCGCCCCACTCCCAGCTCATCCACAGGCGGCCCTCGAATTCAACGACCGGCTGGGGGTTTTTGTGCACCCCCGCCTCACCGTTTTTGCCGTTACCGCCCCGTAAAAGAACGGTGGGCTCGCTGAAGGTCATGCCGCCATCCTCCGAGCGACCGATCAACAGATCACCGTATTCCGTGGAAACACCCGCCATATACAGCGCTCCGTCATGGATAAACATCTTTCCCCAAAAGCAGGGAAAGAGCTCGCTGACGTAATGCCAGCTCTCGCCCCCGTCGTCTGAGCGGAAAATGAGGGTGAGATTTTGCGGGTAGGTTCCGGCGAAGACGTCCATGGATGCCAAAAGATAGCCATCTGGATGCTTGACCAGGGAAGGAGAGCAGAGATAATGTCCCGAAAAGGCATAAGCGCCGTCATCGGGATGGAGATAGTTGATGACCGTCCCCACGCACGCGCCTGTTCGCGCTAGACGCACGCGGCTCTTTTGAGAGCCTGTCATTACGTAAAACTCATAATCTCGGTCAGATGCAAGTCCGGTAATATCAAATTCTGTTCCCGCAGTTTGTCCGACGGTAGTAAATGTATCCTCGCCCCGCGGACGGCAGAAAACCGTATACGGATCGGTGCCGTTGCAAGGAAGCCATTCCATATGGATCATGTGCTCACTTGGCACGATACGGCAGATATAGATGTCACCCACCTCAAAGAAAGGGGGGCGGTAGGGAGCATAGCTCCAGGCGGGATGTGCTTTCATATTGGAATTCTCCTTCAGTATCTTGGGAAGCTGTCGTATTCTTCGTACTGATTTGCTATGTTATTTCATTATAGCACAATTCCGTGAACATTTCAAGTTTTTTTGCTGTTTTTGACACAAGTCGTTGCGTCAATCAGCGCGCAAGCGCGAAGGGAGTCTGAACCCACACCCCATCCTCCGCGTTGCTTCGGATGGGCTGGGCAAGCTCGGCACCAAGCTGCCCTCCGCGGCTGTTGCCGCTGCAGAGTAGTGTTTTTTTACTCGCTTGCAGCTTGCACAGGGCCTCTCGTCCTCTTATCTCCACACAGCAAAAAAGGACGGCTTTTGCCGTCCTTTTGCTGGTGGAGATCACCGCGCGAGCGCGGTCGGGGAGTCTGAACCCCGCCGAGCAAGCTCGGCACCAAGCTGCACTCCGCGGCTTACAGCCGCTACAAAGTGGTTATTATCTTGGCTGCTTGCAGCTTGCACAGAGCTTCTCGTCCCCCTTATCTCCACGCAGCAAAAAAGGACGGCTTTTGCCGTCCTTTTAGCTGGTGGAGCTCGCGGCGCAGGCGCCGTCGGGGAGTCTGAACCCCGCCGAGCCTCGCTTTGCTCAGTCTCGGCATCAAGCTGCACTCCGCGGCTTACAGCCGCTGCAAAGCAGTATCTTTTTTGTTACGGGCAGCTTGAGCAGAGCTTCTCGTCCGCATATCCTCACCAAAAAGAAAACGGACTGCTTATGCAGTCCGTTTCTTTTGGTGGAGATCAATAGGGGAAAATCGAACCGCCGCCTCCCCTTCCGTATCCCCTCGTATAACGAAAGCAAAGTCTCGCAACGAGGGGATAGGTGATTTAGACTCGAAGCCATCAGAATGAGCGATCCAGCGCCTCGAACAGCCGTCTTCCATCCTCTCCCTCGGGAGCCTCGGCCTTGGGAGAGATGATGGCGGAGGTGCCGTCGGGACTGCTGTGGTAGTGGAGATCTGCCACGAAGGCGGCGGCATTCAGGGGGATATACATCACGCCGTTCTCCACGAAGGGAGCAACGGGAATGATGCAGATGTTGTAGTCCACCTTCACGTCGGTGGAATCGGCGGTGAAGACGATGGTCTTACCGTTGAACGTCCAGGTCGCGCTACTACCGTCGGCAGAGAGAGTCACGGAGGCATCCTTCAGGTTGCCCAGAGCCGTCACGGGGGCGAAGAGTCTGCCCTCCTGCATCTTGGCCTTAGCGTTGGTATTGCCATCGTAGAGGCGGTACACGCCGTCCTCGGCGGCCATGTAGGACTTACCTGCGTCAAAGGCCGCGCCCCCTGCCAGATAGCTGTCCAGATCGGGGCTGAAGGTGGCCTTGGAGGCCTCGGCACGGTAAGCGTAGTTGAAACGGGCGTTGGGAGCGGCATCACCCTGATCCAAAAATTGCATGATCTGACCGTCGGTGGTGGAGTTGTCCGCCCACTTGAAGTCGAAGTCGCCCGTCAGGCCGCACAGAGCGGTGTCCACCTTGATGACGAGGTAATGGCCGTTAACCTTGATCTCACCCTCACCGATGGCTTGGAAATTCCACTCGTTGCCCACAAACTTCTCGATGGTGACCTTGCCCGTCGCGGCCTTGGCACCGTCGCGGTTGATGGCGATATCGTAGCCGTACCAGCCCGTCTCGTAGTTGCCGTCGGTGTTGATGAAAAGGTTCATCCAGTTGGAGCCTGCGGGAGCCGTGATGGTGTCGGCGCAGACAGCCAGGAAGTAGGTAGCCGCATCGGTGCGGGACACCTTGGCGGAGACGAGATCGTTGCGGCCGCTCTCGTTGGTGTAGTGGAAGAAGTTGCAGTAGCCCATGGCGTCACGGTGGAAGGTGTCGCCCAGCGTGTCCATGTACTCGGGCCATACGCTGTCCCATGCCGAGAGAGGCGCATCCAGAGCCATTTCGGTCTGCCCCGCCGCCTCGGGAGCGGTACGGGAGCCCTTGAAGGTACGGAGGAACTGAGCCAGCTGGTAGTAGTAGTTATCCCCGAAACCGCCTGTCATAGGCTCGATATCGCGGGAAAATTCGGGATTGAAGCAGTCCACGTAGTAATCATAGGTCCAGTCGATGGGGGTATTGGCTATCTTAGGATGATGATTTCCTTCCCAACGGCCTGCCCCCCACTCGTTCCACGCGGTGATGAGAAGGACGTAGGTGTCGGCCTTAGCAGCGCGCTCCATCTGCTCGGCGAAGAAGAGACCCTTGCCCGTGGTCTCCAGCTCAAACTGGAAAATGTCCTTTGTGCCATCGGGCAGGGTCAGGAGGGCGGGCTGACGTCCCTTGGAGAAGCTGCGTCCCATGGAAGTGTTGGCCAGAATGCCCGCCGAGATAGAGATCTCCTCCTCCTCACGGGTGGCGGTGTCCTTGGAGATGGGCTGGGGGGTTTCGTGCATCCAGGTCCACATATCCTTCCCGCCGTTCACGTTCTCGCGGAGTGCCCAGCAGCGGCGGATGGTGAATGTCTCCAGGGCGGCCTTGTCCTCGATCTTTTCCACGTTGCCGAGGAGCAGGGGCTTGCCCTTGTACATGACGTAGAGGTCGCTGTACTGACCCGTGGAGTAGATGTTGTCCCAGATATCCTCGAACACGCGGGGATTCAGATCGGCGTTGTCCGCCATGAAGAAGCAGATATCGGGGGTATCCATACCCTCCTCGCGCATGGCGTGGTACTCCTTGAAGATGGCCATGTAGGAGGTGGTCAGGGGATTTCCGTTGGTCACGTCCAGATAGATGAAGTCCACGCCGATATCGCAGAGCATGGAGGCGTGCTTGCGGATGACCCACTGATCGTTGGTGAGGTAGTAGCCGAAGTAGGGCTGACCCCAGTAGTGTCCCCAGCCCACGGGGCCCTTGGTGTAGGCCTCCTTGACGGCGGCGTGACCGCCCTGCTGGTAGATGGCATGGTGATCGTAGAGGATCTGATCGGGGTAGGTGGTGCCCGTCTGAACGTGCCAGATCTGGTAGAAGATACCCACCAGCTTATCCTCCACGTCATCCGCGCCGTAGTTGACAAGGCGATCTTCATCGTCCATGCCCACCCAGGTATCGCCGTAAAGATCGCGGAGGGTCTCGGGATCCGTGGGGGTGTATTCGTCGCGCACCTTATTGTCCCAGCGGATCTCCACGTTATCAAAGGCGCTCTTGCCCTTGCTTCCCGCAGGGGCCCAGAAGCAGACAAAGCCGTCTCTGCCAAGATCGTGTCCCAGCGTGTGGGTGATCTTGGACTTACCGTTTCCGTCAAAGACGGTCACGTCATGCTCGTTCTGGATGACGAAGCGGCAGATGAGCTGCTTGCCGCCATCCTCCTTGAGGTAGACCGCTATCTCGTTGTTGACGGTATCGTCCTCGATGAGGATGTGGCGCATATTCGCGAAGGAGATACCCGAGGTGTACATCCTGGTGTTCGGCCAGCCCGTGATGAGACCGATACGGTTATCATGGAAGGCCAGCCAGATACCGTCGGGGCCCGTGGCGCGGAACTGATCCCGCTGGGTCACGCGCAGACCCACGTAGGAGGCCACGTTGTCCACGGTGCCCTTGCGGTCGGCCAGCAGATCCAGCTCGATATAGACCTTCTCGCCCCGTACCCGCTGGGTCATATCGAAGTAGCAATGCTCGGTTGTGCCTACCACCATGCCGTCCTCGAATACTGCGGTGCCGTTGTGGCTCCAATCTTTATTTCCCGAAAGGGAGGCACTAAAGTCCTGCTTGTAGCTGTTTTTCTCAGTGGCCGTGGGATTTCCGGGCACCGTCCAGCTGACCTTGAGATCGTCGAAGGTCACCTCTCCGTTGTCCTGATGGGCCCATACCGCCACGTATCCGTTCTCGGGGATATCGTAGCCGAACTTGGCGGTGGTCTTCACGGCGCCATCCTTGTCGGTGACGGTCACGTTCTTGCTGTCGGTGATGGCTACGCGGAAGACAAGGGTCTTGGTTCCGTTCTCGTCCACATAGACCGAAATAACATTTTCTCGCTGATCGTCCTCCACGGTGACGGTGCGCGCCTTGGTGAAGTCAAAACCGCTGTCAAAGAGGGAGATATTCGGCCATGTGTTGATGATACCGACCTTACCGCATTGGAAGGTCAGCCAGATGCCGTTCTGTCCCACGGCGGCGAACTGATCGTCATACTTGGGAAGACGGAGGGCGATGTAGCCCGAATCGTTGGGGATCGCCCCGGGGCGGTTGGCCTTCAGATCCACCGTGAGAGTGACCACGTCGGCCTTGGCCTTGTGCTTGAGCGCCACGTAGGGATGTTGATTTCCCGTGGCGGTCAGGTATCCCTTGGAGGTGTCGGCCATCTCGTTGATGGTCCAATCGGGGTCACTTCCGTCGATGGGCTCGGAGAAGTCCTGGGTATACTCGTAATGCTCGTCGGGCTTGGTCTCGGGAGCCTGGGACTCGGTCTCGGTCATGATGTTGTCCACAAAGTAGTAGGTCTCGGGCTCGGGGGTCTCGGCCTCGGTGGGGGTCTCGGTGGGCTGCTCCGTGGGGGTATCCGTCACGGTGGGAGCCTCGGTCTCGGTCGTGGGATCATTCCCGCGGCAGGCGGAAAGGATGACCGCTACGGTGAGGAGCGCCAACAGGAGAATGAATAATTTCGTATAGGGCTTCATGAATTGCCTCCTATCCAAAGATCTTGAATTCGTAGATGCTGAACCAGTTCTCCCCGTCTCGCTTGGCGCGGAGATAGCGGGCTTCGATATTCAGGTCGGTGAGTATGACCATCAACTCGTCCTTCTTGCCCTCAAAGAGGGTATGGTAGGTCTCGCCGTCGAGAGAATATTCGATGCGGTAGGGAACCCATGCGGACTCCAGCACCAGCTCGATGGCCTTGACGGTGTGTACCGACTTCAGATCCACCGTCAGAGTGGCATCGCCGCTCTGCTGGGAGGACCAGCGGGTATCGTAGTTGCCGTCTACCGCGTAGGCGGGGGCGTTACCGCCCTCGACATTGGTGGCTTGGGTGGGCTTGCGGAAGGCGAGATTCTCCCCCGCAAAGGGATCCGAGCTGTTTTTGTCCGCTTCGGTCGCCTCAAAGACCCGCCACTCGTAGATGCCTTGATTGTCGGCGCGGATGATCTTGACGCGGATATACCGCGCCTCGGCTCCGTGGAGATTGATGACGCTGTAACCGCTTCCCGTGTCGGCGTAGCATCGGTAATCGGTGAATTTCACGCCGTTGTCCGAAAGCTGGATCATGTACACCGTGTGGATGGCGTACCAGTTCAGGGTCATCTCTCCGATAGCGGTCTTTTGGCCCAGATCCAACGTGATGGTCGCGCCATTCTCCCCGGGATTCCAGAGGGAGCAGGTGTCGCCGTCCTTGACGAGACGGCCGTCGCCCTTGGAGGCGTTGACGCTGGCATCCTCGGCCAGATTCTTGCGGGTCTCGGGTACAGGGACGGTGTAGGTCTTCTTGGAGATGTAGTCAAAGGTCACCTCGGGAACGCATTGGTTCTCCACGTCAAGGATCACCTGCTTTTCGGTAACCGTAATTGTGTCGGTGAACTTGATATCCTTCACTGAAGCGCCAACCGATACGGTGTACTCTCCGCTGTCAAGGATCCATGCGCTGTCCTTCTCATCGTAGGATTTCAGCGCGTCCTCGGTAACCGTGATCTTGACCGTCTCGGACTCTCCGGGAGCCAGAAGTCCCGTCTTGGCAAAGCCGCAAAGCTCCAGCTTGGCTTGCTCCAGCGTGGTCTCGGGCTTGGTGACGTAGCACTGCACGATCTCCCGACCTGCCGTGTCTCCCGTGTTGGTGACGGTCACCGAGACCGTGATGTTCCCGTTTTTCTTTTGGGTGAAGACGGGATCAGAGTAGGTAAAGGCGGTGTAGGACAGGCCAAAGCCGAAGGGGAAGGCCACGTCCACACCGAAGGTCTCGTAGTAGCGGTAGCCCACGTAGATGTCCTCGTAGTAGGTCACGTCATGGAGACCGCCGGGGAAATAATCGTAGGCAGGGGTGGACTCAAAGGTCAGAGGCCAGGTACAGGTGAGCTTGCCCGCAGGGTTGGTCTTGCCCGCCAGTACGTTGGCCACGGCGTGCCCCGCCTGCTCACCGGGGTAGCCGATGTACAGGATGGCATCCACGCTGTCCCGCCAGGAGACGGTCTCAATGGGGTTTCCCGTATTGATGAGAACCGTGACCTTCTTGCCCGCGGCATGGAATGCCTTGCTGATACGGTCGATCATGTCCCGCTCGGTCTGATTCAAGCGGAAGTCACCGAGGCGGTTACTGCTGTCCACGCCCTCAATGGCCTGACGGGACAGGACGATCACCGCCGTGTCCGCTTCTTTGGCGCACCGCTCGGCATAAGAGACCGTCACCTCCACGTCCTTGGAGGGATCGTTCACGTCGTGGGCCTCACAGCCGCGGAAGGGAGAGCCGCTCTCGTCGTAGAGAGTCAGGGAGCCGCTTGCCTTGATGCCGTCAAAGATGCTGATATTGATCTTGGAATGGACGACACCCGAGCCGCCGCCGCCATAAACAGTAGCGAAGGAACCGTTTCCGAAAAGGGCTACGGTCGTTCCTTCGTTCAGCGGCAGAGCGGCATCATTCTTGAGCAGCACGAAGGACTCCTCGGCGGCCTGTCTTGCCAGCTCAGCGTGGGCTTCATAGTCTACGCCCTCTTTCTTCTCTCCCTTGGCGGTGCGGGTCTTGGCGACCACCGAGAGGATGTTGCGGCAACAGGTGTCCAGAGCCTCCATGCTGACGGTACCGCTGTTGACAGCGGCCATCAGAATAGCGGGATCGTCGGGGTTGCCCGGCATATTAAGGTCGTTCATGGCCTTGATCTTGCTGTCGATACTGCCCGTTACACCGCCCCAATCGCTGGTGACCATACCCACAAAGCCGAACTCATCCCGCAGAATGTTCACCAGAAGCTCCCGCTCGGTGGCGTTGTGGTTGCGGTTGATGCGGTTGTAGGAGGACATGACCACCCAAGGAGCACTGTCACGGACGGCAATACCAAAGCCCTTGAGGTAGATCTCGCGGAGAGCGCGCTCGGTGACGTTGGCCGAGTAGATGACGCGGGAGGTCTCTTGATTGTTGACGGCGAAATGCTTGATCTCAGCACCGATGCCCGTGGACTGCACGCCGTTCACATAGGCGGACATGAGGTATCCCGTCAAAAGCGGATCCTCGGAGCTGTACTCGAAATTGCGCCCGCCGAAGGTGTTCTTCTGGATATTCATACCAGGGGCCAGGAGGATATCCGTACCGAAGGCACGGCCGTCCAGACCGATGGCCTCACCCACACGGTAGATCAAATCCTTATCCCAGGAGTTTGAGATATTCGTAACCGAGGGATACCACACAGAGGGGGTACCGGCGTCGGAACGCACGCCCGCGGGGCCGTCGTTAAAACCGATGGCGGGAATGCCGTACTTCCGCAGAGCCAGCGTAGCACCCACCGCACCGCGCTTGGAGGTGGTCGCGGCACCCGAGGTCAGTTTTGCCTTTTCCTCCAGGGTCATAGCCGCCACCACACAGGCGACGGAATCCTCCGTGAGCTGAACTATGCCCTTTGACATGGTCAGATACAGGGAATCGACAGGCTCGCCGTCAGCGGTTACAGCGTCTACCGTGATCGTGAGCTTTTCTTTGATCTTCCCGTTGGGGCAAGGGAGAGAGATCTCCAGAGGAGTCGCGGAGACCGAGACTCGCTGCTCGGCGATCTCTCCCTTGGCGTCTGCAAGCTTGCAGATCAGCTCACCCGTAACGGTATCGTCTCGGAACACACAGGACAGAGACAGAATGATGTTGTCCCCCTCGGCCTTCAGGGTATGGGCAACCAGGGACAGGGCGGGAGGAGGCTCGGGCAGAGGCTCGGTCTCTTCCTCGGTGGTATCGGATTGAGGCTCCTCGGTGTCGGGGGACGGATCGGTGGCAGTATGGGTGCCGCCCTCTGCCGTTGTGTCGGATACAGGCGGCGTCCCATCATCGGGGACGATCGGAGGCGTACAACCGCCGAGCAGCAGGACAGCGGCCATAAGCAAGGCCGCGAGGGGTCTGGTCTTCATATCGGTAAGCTCCTTTATAGGCTACATGTGGGATCAATCAGGAAGGATCTCGCCGTTAGGCAGTCCGGGCCACTCCTCCAGAGTGGCAACGAGATCGTAGCCGTAGTACAGCTCGCTGTCAGGATCGTCGCTTTCCACCATTCTGTAATAACCGGGGGTAAGGCCGTAGGTATCCTTGATGACCCAAACGTAAGTACCTTCCAGTCCGGAAATGATATCCAGCTCATAGAGATCGGAGTAGTAGGCGTAGCCCACGATCCCGTCCTGCTTGTTCTGATCATCGTAGATCACACCGTAGTCCATGACGAAATCGCAGTTTTTCCACCAGTATGCGATGCGGTAGAAGTAACCGTCGTCGGGAATATCCAGCTTCAGACAGACGTTGGGATCGGCATCCATCTGGATGTTACCGCCGTAGCCCTCCAGCCAATCCAGGGCATCCTGCATGCTGTAAAACTCCGCGCCGTCAGAGGTATGGCAAATGACGTGATCGAACTCATAGCGGCCGTCGTAGACGGGGGTCTTGCCGTCAAAGGCGATACCGACTTGGATCAGATTGTAGTAGGGATTTTGAGGATCGTTCTCGTCCCAATCCTCTCGGGTGGGACGGTGGGACTCTTCTTCCACGGTGACCTCTTCGGTGACCTCTTCGGTGATCTCCTCAGTGGTATCCTCGGCGCTGGACTCCGCAGGCTTCTCAGTGGCCTTCTCGGTTGGAACCTCCGTTTCCATCGCAGTCGTTGTCTCGGTCGTTTGCGCCGTCGTATCCTCAGGTATATCAGGATCGCAAGAAGCCAAAAGATTGACCAGCAGCAAAGCGGCAAGCCCTATGGCAAGAGATCGTTTCATTTGAGAATCTCCTTTCTATATTCGTGATTCGGACAATACTTTCACGTATGCCATTATAACAAATAATAATTGCATTTTCCATTATCATATTGTGGTTAAAATATTGCAATTCCGATGATTTTGTGCTATAATGTACAAAAATAAAGGTCAACCGTTGCCAAAGGAGGTCAAGCTGTATGGAATACATCGGCATTTGTGCCAATCAGATCAAGGATCCGTCACCACTGGAAACGGGGTATCCTGCTCACTCCCATGACTCCTACGAGTTGTTTATTCCCTTGACCGATTCCCTTGGTTTTGAGGTTGCCGGCTACTGCTATACCATCAAAAGGGGAGACCTTTTGCTCCTCCCTCCAAACGTGATCCACCGCCTCGTCGTGACGGAATACGAGCCTTTGGAATATATATACCTCCAATTCACCCCCCGCGCCATGCCCGAAAATCAAGAGCTGAAGGATGTTGTATCTGCCCTGTTTGATGAACACACCGACGGCTCTCAAAGTCTCAAGCATCTTTCCAAGGAACGCTTTTCCTACGTATACGCCGCGGTAAAGCGTCTGTGTATGGAAGGAAATCGAGAAGTACATCGGCAATTCTTCTGTATCCTGTTTCCCCTTTTGCAGGAGATCCAATTCTACGGCGTTCACGTCGGCGGTACGCATGACGAATTCATCCGAGAAGAAGGTTCCCGGTATTCGCTGACGGATCAGATCATTGACTATATCTCTAGGCACTACGCCGATATTCGGGATCTGTCCTTCATATACGAAGTGTTCCATTACAGTACCGTTCATGTGAACACGCTCTTTAAGACCCGTATGGGCGTTTCCCTGTGGCACTACATCCTGCACATCCGCCTGGATCGGGCCTGCGACCTTCTTCTTGCCGGCGCACGGGCAGAGGATACGGCCACAGCCTGCGGCTTCGGGGACTATTCCACCTTCTATCGGATCTTCAAAAAATGCTACGGCATGACCCCCTCGGAGTGTCGGAGGTTGGGGTATAAGCCGAAGTTGGTGCAATAAAGGTTTTACCAAAAAAGAAGAACACCGACATAGCCAATCAAGCTTGGCCATGCCGGTGTTTTTCTGATGTTTTCACTTGTGTGAAAATGAGTGGTGGAGATCGCCGCGAGGGCGCGGAGGGGAGTCTGAACCCACACCCCATCCTTCGGATGGGCTGGGCAAGTTGCTATCCGCTCCCTTTGGTCGCTACAGAACAACAATTTTTTCGTTCGCTTGCAACTTGCACAGAACCTCTCGTTCACATATTCCCACCAAAAACAAAGTCGAATTGGAAAACCAAGCTAAATCATTCGTTTTTAGCGTCTGTTTGAGCGAGAAAACAAAAAATAGTGATTGATAAAATATTTATCTGATAGGCACTTTAGATATACTGACTTTAGTGGTATGTAATCCGTTGCTATGAAGAAACCTATTTAGCTCTTGTCGGTTTTGTGTGCACATAGGTCCAAGTATGATTTCAGGAATAACCCCTGAACCCCAGACTTCGGATAAACACATATTACGATATCCTCGAATTCCGGTTCGAGTCATTGCGAATTTTTCTTGCCGAATATCCATCTTGTCCAAAAACTCGTCATAATTTTGAATATCCAATTCTGCTGCAGATATTGTATCCTCGTCCAAATCTGGATTGGTAAATGAACACAAGATATCAAACCAATCACCAGTGCTATACGAATTATGATACAGTCTGACTTCATCTTCATCCAAAAAAGACGAATCTTTTATGAATCTCACTATTCTATTACCCGTAGAGGCCATCATATGGCTAGTGTCTTCCTCGATGATTTTGATCATTTTATCAATGTCCTGCTGCCCCCAATAATTATAATAAACATCAAATACTCGCATCATTGACAGAAGAATTCTTTTCTTGTTTTCTTCATGTGAATAGCTTATTATATCGGTATCGAACAGGAAATCAGCCAGATCATCAAAACCGAATCTCTTTGCAAAAACATCTATGGCAGAAATATTTATGCCAATGCATACCCCTTTACATTGGTCAGCATATCTGTCCCAATGTGTCAAATTATCTTTTTTGCGAGATAGACATAGCGCATATGGCTGGCATTTATTCTTGGAAAATTCTTTTTTTATCCCTTTTTCTTCTCGTTGCACTTTTGCTTTTGTTGTTTGAGCAAATATCTTTACGCTTTCTTCCTCTGTTTGCTCAAAAATGTCATCGCATACTTCAACATAATCTGCAATGAAGTTATCTGCATTGTAAGATAATTCTGTTTTATCATTTGAGGATTTCAAACTCATTAATCTAAAAGTGCGTGTTTGAATAATACTATACAAGGCATCTAATGATGTATAGTGATAAAAAATTCTGGATGGCACTTTATCAATTTTTTCGAAGTGTTTAAGTGTATTTGTTGCCTGACTCATTTTTTTCTCCTTGTATAATCTTTAGTCGTTATACTTATTCAGAGTACGAATGATGTGAACCGTAGATAATACCGCGTTGTAGCACAGCTCGGCATCCATAGCTGTTGCAGTCCGATTGTGCGTAAGCTCGTTTGAAAAATCGACAGCAGCTTTTGCAAATTTGACTTCGCGTTCTTTGCTCTTCTTGTGCATACAGTAATGGATATAGGCATCCAGCATTCGCTTCGAGTCTGATGTTCCAATATCTGTTCCATCAGTTGAAGGATGTTTGGCTTTATCAAAAACTGCTTGAGCCAGAGTAATCAGCAACTCTCTTCCGTACATTCCAACAGATTGATAATCAAGCGTTTTCTCAGCAGAAACTAAGACTTCTTTCATACGACCCACTCCATCGTCTACCATATCCCAACCAGTTGGCTCGTAGGTTAAGAGAGTTGTGGCGTTTTCCTCCGAGTTTTCCAATGTCTCAATCAGAGGGGCATATATATCCCGAATAAAGAATCTTCGACTTTGATATGAATCCAAATTCCTTTGCTTATAGTCATTGTACCAATCCCAAAGATCCGTATACCGATGTACCGGTTCTAGTCCAAGCTGCTTTAGGAGTGAGGTCAAATACTGATGGCGTTGCTTATAGTTTTCGTTCTCTTTCTTGTCGCGAATTTGAATAATTCCCGTACCGGCTTTAATTAAAGTCTCCTTTTCCTCTTCGATCAAACGAAGAACGCTCACTTTGTTATGCTGGGAAGCTATGGCAGCCCAATCGACATACTGGTCAATTTTAGCGACCAATTCAACACCCGTGAGGATGACTCGCTCGTCGTTGTAAAAAGAATTCAGAGAGTTGGTTAATGTCTCCTCATAACTTTTTCTTACAGGTATGATTTTGGAAAAATCTGGATATTTAAGATGCAATTGGAGCTTGCAATAGTCAATTCCCCCGTTCCAACTGTCATGATCGACATATTCTAAGGAGTATTCTGCCTTTTTGATTATATCAACTAATGCACCGTGGTTACAGTGTCGCAAGTCTTGGATAATCATGGATATAATTTTTTGCACATCAACGGGGTAACTCATAATTTTACCTCACTTTTTGTCATTCTTTTTTATGCATATATTATAACATATTTGGCTATAACAGTCAAGAATAATAGACCTGTTATGTATACGAAAGTAATATAAAAAAGCACAACCGAGAGTGGCCATTATCTTGCCACTCTCGGTAATTTATGTTTACAAATTATCAGTCATTAAGTAGTCTTAGCATCTTTGGCTTGTCTTTGCGCCATGCGTTCGCTCAAATAATCTTCGATGCCTCGCCATGTCCCAAAAATCTCAAAGTATTCATTGATATCGTCCTCGCCATACTTATCTTTATAGGCTTGCATGATCTTGATTTTGTTCATAGTATCCTTGGTAAATTCCTGATCGTTCATAGTAGTATCTCCTTTGTAATTAAATGTATTTACTTGCCTGCAAATTGAACAGCTCGGCATATTTTCCATTCTGCTTCAAAAGCTCAAAATGCGAGCCTTGTTCGATAATGTGTCCGTCACCGATAACGAGAATCTTATCGGCAAGTGTTGTGTTGGAAAGACGGTGCGAAATCGTGACCGAGCTTTTACCTTCGCTCAAATGATAGAGCTGCTCAAAGATTCTATCCTCCGAGATCGGATCAAGTGCGGCGGATGGCTCGTCAAGAATCATATATTCGCTATCCTTGAAGTACGCACGGGCAAGACCGACGAGCTGCCATTGACCGCCCGAGAGGTCTTTGCCGTTGTCCGCATAGTAGCGGCCGAGGACGCTGTCATAGCCGTTCTCCCAATCCTTGATAACCTCGCTTGCACCGCTGATGTCGCAAGCCTTTTT
>JAZRFR010000255.1:0-14475 GCA_045643785.1 Eubacteriales bacterium
TCAAATCGGCTGACGTAGAGGAGATCAACTATCTGCACACCGTCCTGGGGGTACACCACGTGGGCGAAAATCGGGTGCAACAGCTATTGGAGCGATACGAAAAGCTGGAGCGGGAAGGTCTTTCCATCCACTTCATCGGCACGTTGCAGACCAATAAAGTCAAGTACATCATCGACAAGGTGGACATGATCCAGTCCCTGGATTCCGAAAAGCTTGCCCGCGAGATCGAGCGGCAGGCGGCCAAGATCGGTCGGGTCGTGGACGTGCTCATCGAGATCAATTCGGGGAGCGAGATCAGCAAGAGCGGCATCTCCCCCGAGGACACGAGAGCGTTCGCCCATCGGGTGGTCAGCGGGGACTATCCCCATCTCCGTCTGCGGGGATTCATGACCATGGCGCCCAAGTCCACCGAGGCCGAGTACCGCGCCATCTTCGCGGGGGTAAGAACCCTGTGCGAGTCGGTCTGGGCGGAGTTGCCCGTAGCGGGTGAGCGCATGGAGCTGTCCATGGGCATGTCGGAGTCCTACATCCCCGCCGCCGCCGAGGGCGCCACCATGGTGCGGGTCGGCCGCGGTCTGTTCGTCAAGGAAAATTAAAAACAAATATCAAATACAGAGGAGTACCATCATGAAAAACTTTTTCAAGAAGATCAACAGAAATCAGGAGGCCGAGCAGGAGGATCTGAATCTGGATTACAGCGATTTCTACATGGGCAAGGACAGCCGTTCTGATCGCGCTGACGAGCAGCGCCGCTCCGAGGATCGCCGTGAGGAGTCCGCTCCCGATCAGCGCAGCTCCGGCGGCTACTACGACGTGGCTAAGCCCGCCCGCGGCGGCTACGAGGAGCCCGATTTCCAGAGCGATAACACCCGCTACTACGATGGAGACCGCCCCGCCGAGCGCCCTGTTGAGCGTGTCGTGGAGCGTCCCCTGGATCGCAATGAGTCGGCAGTGAAGCCCCGCGAGACCTGGCAGGAGGCTGACGCCCCCGGCTACCGTCCCAACCCCGCTACGGCTGAGCCCCAGGCCGAGGCCGTGTTCACCCCCGCGCCCGCTCCCGAGTACCTGTACTTCACTCCCTCCACCTACCGCGACTGCCGCGAGGGCATCGTCAAGGGTCTCTCCACGGGTCACGTGGTGGTGGTTCGTCTCCGTAACCTGGAGGCAAACGACGTGCTCCGCCTGTTCGACTACATGATGGGCGCCGTGCTGGCCCTGGATGGCGAGCTGGTTCGTCCCGCCGCCACCACCGTGGTGCTGGTTCCCAAGGACGTGGAGCTGAACGAGGACGACATCGAGCCCGACGAGGACGAGCTTGAGGATGACGAATACGAGGACGAGGACTCCGAGGAAGAGTACGACGACGAGGAGGAGTACGAGGAAGACGAGTACGAGAACGGCGAGTACGGCGCCTACGACGAGGAAGAGTCCGAGGAAGAATACGAAGACGAAGAAGAGTATGACGAGGAGTACGACGAGGACGAGGAGTACGAGGAAGAGTACGACGAAGAAGACGAGTACGACGAGGAATACGAGGACGAGTACGAGGAAGAATATGAGGAAGACGAGGAGGACTCCGAGGAGGATGTCTGATCACCGTTTTCCCCCGCACGCTGCGTTTCGATTGATTTTCTGTGAAGGAGGTGGTCTTGCATGGCAGCTTTGTATGTGATCGTACAATGCGTACTGATCTTTATTGATATCCTGTCGCTGGCTATGTTCGTGCGAGCCATCCTCAGTTGGTTTACCATGGGCGAGCAGACGAGGATCGGCGCCTTCCTGTACGTGGTCACCGAGCCCATCATTCTCCCCATCCGCGCCCTGTGTGCCCGCTTCGGCTGGTTTCAGGGCATGCCCCTGGATATGCCCTTTCTCATCACCATGGTGATGCTGTCCTTTGCGGGTATATTCCTGCAGGCGGCACTCCTGTGAGCGCTCTATGAGCCGTTTGACCGCCTTGCAAAGCGAGGACATCCGTCTCCTGCTCGCCCGTCTCGACGATCTCTGTGACCGCGGGGCGAGAGGGGAGGCGGGGGTCAGCGCCTATCTCACTCCCCGTGAGGCCAAGTACGCCCGCGCCCACCTGTCCTCCCGCATTTCGGCGGGCTGTGCGGTGCTGTGGGGCGGCTACCCCGAGGCCGAGCGGGTACGGGTACTCATCCTGCCCGACTACACCGAGGGCTTGGTTGACCCCGACGCCCTTGCATCCGACCCCGTGGCGGCTCTCCGCGGCGCGGGGCTGGAGGATCTTTCAGACACGCTCCGCGAGGCCGTTTGCCCCATCCTTGTAAAGGGCTCGGGCTTCCGCGAGCTTTCCCACCGCGACTATCTCGGCTCTGTCCTGGGGCTGGGGTTGGAGCGGGATGCCATCGGGGATATTCTGATTCCCGATACCCATTCGGCCATTCTGCTCACCGACTCCCGTGTGGGGGATTTCCTCACCACGCAACTGGAGAAGGTGGCTACCGATACCGTGAAGGTCAGCCGTCTGCCCGAGGAGACACCCCTGCAGGGGACGAGACGCCTGCAGCCCATCACCGACACCGTCGCCTCGGAGCGTCTGGACTGCGTGGTGGCGGCACTCTGCAATCTCTCCCGCGAGAAAGCGCAAATGGCCGTGAAATCGGGCGTCGTAGAGCTGGACTATGAAACCTGCGAGGCCTGCGATACTGCCGTGGACGCGCCCGCAACCGTATCCGTGCGAGGATATGGAAAGTTCGTTGTCCACGCCTTTGACGGCACGACGAGGAAGGGAAGGATTCGATTGGTTGCCGGTAAATACGTCTGACCCGAAAGGAGACCGCCCATGAATCCCTACGATAAGTACAGCTCGGAGAGCGAGCTGCCCCGGCTGACGGATGATCTGATCCGAGGAAGGCTGAAAAGGAGCTTTCTCGACAGCTTGGCGTTTTTTCTGTTCATGCTGGGCGGTATTCTGCTGTTCGCCGGATTGTTTACAGGGGGGCTCATCGCCATGAGAAACCATGCCTCCTTTGGAACCCATCCCGCCTATCGCATCATCTGTTGGGTAATCGTGGTCGTGATCTGGCTTGTGGCGGGGGGCTTTATCGTTTACTTTGGCCGTGACGCATGGCATGATTTTTTGGCTTACCGCGCCCCCTATCATATCGTCAAGGCCAAGCTGAGATCCGTTTCCTACGACGAATTTCAGGGGATGGTGTGGAAACGCAGAAACGGTCACTACTACCGCGAAGCGGTGTACAGAGACGAGTTCTGCTTTGACGGCATGGAGAATTTCCCCGTGTCAAGAAGTGCAGCGGAGCGCGCAAAGGAGGGGGATGAATACCTCATCATGGTCTTCGACAAACGCCCCACCAAACCGATTTTTATATTCAGCGCCGATGCCTATCGGATGCCTTAAAATTTGAAAATAGCGGCGGTACCCCGCCGATATTCATAAACGTAACCATTAACATAACATAAGGAGCTTTGAAAACCAATGTCCAAGGATTACAACAGCACATTGAATCTGCCCCAGACCTCCTTCCCCATGAAGGCAGGCCTGCCCCAGCGCGAGCCCGATACCCTGAAGTATTGGGAGAGCATCGACCTCTACAACGCCATGCTGGAGAAGAACAAGGATAACCCTCCCTTCATCCTCCACGACGGCCCTCCCTTCTCCAACGGCTTCATCCACATGGGTCACGCCCTGAACAAGACCCTGAAGGACTTCATCGTCCGTTCCCAGGCTATGATGGGTCACTACACCCCCTATGTTCCCGGCTGGGATAACCACGGTCTGCCCATTGAGCGCGCCATCGAGAACTCCAAGAAGAAGCTGAACAAGGAAATGACCGTTCCCGAGTTCCGCAAGGCCTGCGAGGACTTCGCCGAGGACTTCATCCAGAAGCAGATGGTGGGCTTCAAGCGTCTGGGCGTTGTGGGCGATTGGGAGCATCCCTACCGCACCATGGATCGCCACTTCGAGGGCCAGGAGGTTAAGATCTTCGGCCGTATGTTCGATAAGGGCTACATCTACAAGGGCCTCAAGCCCGTGACCTGGTGCCCCTTCTGCGCCACCGCCGTGGCCGAGGCCGACATCGAGTACAAGGACGATCCCTGTACCTCTGTTTACGTCAAGTTCCCCATGCATGACGATCTGGGTAAGCTGGGCGAGTTCGACCTCTCCAAGACCTTCTTCGTCATCTGGACGACTACTATCTGGACTCTGCCCGGCAACATGGGTATCTGCCTGCATCCCCGCGACAGTTACGTGCTGGTCAAGGCCGACAATGGCGAGACCTACATCATGGCCGAGGCGCTCACCGAGAAGACCATGAAGATGGGCGGCTTCGAGAACTACGAGATCCTCGCCACCTATCCCGGTCAGTTCTTTGAGAATATGCTGGCCAAGCATCCTTTCCTGGACAAGACCTCCCGCCTGGTCAACGCCGAGTACGTCACCATGGATTCGGGTACCGGTTGCGTGCACACCGCCCCCGGCTTCGGTGCTGACGACTACCAGACCTGCATGCGCTACGGCATGGAGCTGGTGGTGCCCGTGGACGACTACGGCCGCCACACCGACTACGCAGGGAAGTATGCCGGCATGAAGACCGAGGAATCCAACCCCGTCATCAAGGCTGATATGGCCGAGAGCGGTATGCTCTTCGCCTCCGAGGAGATCATGCACTCCTACCCCCACCACGACCGCTGCAAGAAGCCCGTTATCTTCCGCGCCACTCCCCAGTGGTTCTGCTCCGTTGAGTCCTTCAAGGATCAGGCCGTTAAGGCTATTGAGAACGTGGAGTGGTTCCCGGCATGGGGCGGCGACCGCATGGAATCCATGATCCGCGAGAGAAGCGACTGGTGTATCTCCCGTCAGCGCCGTTGGGGTCTGCCCATTCCCGTGTTCTACTGCACCGAGTGCGAAAAGCCCGTGTCCACCCCCGAGTCCATCGACAAGATCTCCGCGCTCTTTGACGAGTTCGGCTCCAACGTCTGGTTCGAGAAGGAGGCCATGGAGCTGATCCCCGAGGGTCTGACCTGTCCTCACTGCGGTGGCAAGACCTTCACCAAGGAGAAGGACACCCTGGACTGCTGGTTCGACTCCGGCTCCACTCACTACGCATGCCTCATGTACCGTACCCCCGATCTGTGGCCCGCTGACGTATATCTGGAGGGCGCAGACCAGTACCGCGGTTGGTTCCAGTCCTCCCTGCTCACCTCCGTGGGCGCGCTGGATCGCGGCGCCCCCTTCAAGCAGGTGCTGACCCACGGCTGGGTGGTGGACGGCGAAGGCCGCGCCATGCACAAGTCTCTGGGTAACGGTGTGGACCCCTCCGAGATCGTCAACAAGTACGGATCCGATATTCTCCGTCTGTGGGCCGCTTCTTGCGACTACCACGTAGACGTCCGTTGCTCTGATGCCATCTTCCGTCAGCTCTCCGAGGTCTACCGCAAGATCCGCAACACCGCCCGCATCCTGTTGGCCAACCTGGGTGATTTCAACCCCGACACCGACGCCGTGGCTGCAGCCGATCTCCAGCAGATCGACAAGTGGATCATCGCGCGCGCTAACGAGCTGACCAAGGTCTGCCGCGATGCCTACAACGAGTACGAGTTCCACATTGCCTACAACGCCATCAACAACTTCTGCACCAATGATCTGTCCAAGCTCTATGTGGACATCACCAAGGATCGTCTCTACACCGACGGCAAGGCTACTCTGTCCCGCCGCGCCGGTCAAACCGCTATGTACACGGTTCTGTCCGCGCTGACCCGTCTGGTGGCGCCCATCCTCTGCTTCACCGCCGAGGAGATCTGGAAGGCTATGCCCCACGCCGCCGCCGAGGACAGCCGCAGTGTGTTCCTGAATACTCTGCCTGCCTACGACGAGTGCCTGGCATTCCCCGAGGCTGCCCGTCTGGACGAGCTGTTTACCCTGCGTGACGACGTCATGAAGGCTCTGGAGCTGGCTCGCGCCGCCAAGATGATCGGTAAGTCTCTGGATGCCAAGGTGACCGTCTGCACCGCTGACGAGACCCAGTACGCCATCCTGAACGGCTTTGCCGCAGAGCTTCCCACCATGTTCATCACCTCTCAGGCCACCGTGGTTAAGGGCGAGGCTCCCGAGGGCGCCTTTGCCGAGACCGTGTCGGGTATCGCCGTGCTGGTTGAGCCCGCCGACGGCGAGAAGTGCGACCGCTGCTGGATGTACACCACCGCTCCCCTCTTTGACGGGGAAGGTGAGGATCGTGGCTGCCTCTGCTCGAGATGTCATAAAGTGGTATTCGGTGAATAAAATTCATAATGAGGGGGCATCTTCTCGGAGATGTCCCCCGTTGTCCGTATATTGATGTTTGGGGATGATTTGATAAATAGGAGTTTATCGAGGGGGCTTTGCCCCTGGACCCCACCAGAACCCTTTTTGAAAACATCCTCGCTCCGCTCGGGGCAAATTTGCCTGCGGCGAAGTTTGCAAGGGTTCTGGACTCCCAAAAACTTTTAAAAAGCATGAATAAACAATCTTTTTTGAAAGTTCTTGAAGGGGGGCTGGGGGAAACTTCTTTTAAGAAGTTTCCCCCAGGCGTCCTCCCCGCTCCCCGATAAACCCAAATTTGAATTTCCCACAGAAAGGAAACCCTATGTTCATCTGGCTTGCCATCATCGCGGTGACGGTCTTCCTTGACCAGATCACCAAGTACCTCACCATCCTCTACCTCAAGCCCATCGACACCCAGCCGTTGTGGGAGGGTGTCCTGCACCTGACTTACGTGGAGAACACGGGGGCGGCCTTCGGTATGATGAAGGACTCCCGTTGGATCTTCATGATCACCTCCACCGCGGCCATCGTCGGCATTTTGGGCTACATGATCTACCGCGTCTATATCAAAAAGAGCCGTATGCCCTGGATGGAAGCCCTGTCCCTTTCCTTCATCGTGGGCGGCGGCATCGGCAACATGATCGACCGCACCCTCCTGGGCTACGTGGTGGACATGATCGACTTCCGCCTCATCAACTTCGCCGTGTTCAACGTGGCCGACTCCTTCGTCTGCGTGGGCGCGGGACTTATGGTTCTGTACCTCATCCTGGAAATGGTCAAGGAATCCAAGGCCGAAAAGGCCAAAAAAGCCGCAGAGGCTGTGGAATCCGCCGAAGGTTCGGCCGCCGAAGGTTCGGCCGCCGAAGTTTCGGTCACCGAGGAACTCGCCCATGAATGATCCCAACCTGTACGAGCGGGAAAGTGAAGTCACCGTGCTGGCCGTTCCTCCTGAGGGAAACGGAGCGCGGCTGGATCGCTACCTGTCGGAGGCCTGCAGCATCACCCGCTCCGCCGCCGTGCGGCTGGTTGAGTCGGGGAGCGTGACCCTTGAGAGCGGAGCAGGGAACAACCGCCGCAACCTGACCCCCGACAAGAATACCAAGCTCAAGGCGGGGGATACCCTCACGGTGATCATCCCCGAGCCCGAGGACTACGATGTCACTCCCGAAAATATCCCTCTGGATATCATCCACGAGGACGCCGATATCATCGTGATCAATAAGCCCGTGGGCATGGTGGTGCATCCCGCCCCCGGCAACTACACGGGGACGCTGGTCAATGCTCTCCTGTACCATTGCGGCGACAGCCTCTCGGGCGTGGGCGGGGTCAAGCGCCCCGGCATCGTCCACCGCATCGACAAGGACACCTCGGGGCTTTTGGTAGTCGCCAAAAACGACGACGCCCACAACGCCCTGTCCGCCCAGCTCAAGACCCACACCGTCAGCCGTGTGTACCACGCTGTCTGCGTGGGAAATCTCAAGGAGGACAGCGGTACGCTGACCTACCCCATCGGCCGCAACCCCACCGATCGCAAGAAGATGGCCGCCTTTCCCGTTGGAACTCCCACGGGGGACTCGGGCGGCGCCATTCGTACCGCCACCACCCACTATACCGTGTTAGAGCGGTTTGCCGTGGGCACCAAGTGGGGACAAGCCTTTACTTACGTGAAATGCGAGCTGGAGACGGGGCGCACCCACCAGATCCGCGTTCATATGGCCGCCACGGGACATCCCCTTCTGGGCGATCCCCTCTACGGCGGCGAAGGCACCCGCTTCGGCAAATCCGTCGGAGGCTTCCTGTGCGGTCAAATGCTCCACGCCAAAGAGTTGAAGCTCATCCATCCCCGAACAGGGAAGGAGATGCACTTTGAGTGTGCCTTGCCTGCCGATTTTGAGGCGGTGCTGGCTCGCTTACAAAAGGAGGCAGAGTATGACTGATTTTTCCCACTATCTGATCGTCACCGATCTGGACGGGACATTCTTCGGCAGGGGCGCTCGTTTGGTGGAGCGCAACCTCACGGCGATCTCTGCATTCAAGACTGGCGGTGGCCACATCACCGCAGGGACGGGGCGCATCCCCGCCAACATCCGCAAGGATATTCCCATCTGCGGAGAGCTATTCAACGCCCCCGCCGTCACCGCCAACGGGGCGTTTATTTACGACCTCACCGCCGACGTCTGCCTCCACAGCACCCCCATGAACCCCGAGGCTGTGCTGGAAGCCGCCCGTCTGGTGGAATCCCTCAACCCCCGGGTGGGCATGCGGGTCTCCACGGGAAAATCCTTTCTGGTCAACCGTGACCGCCTGAATGATGCCATCCTGCGGGACATCGGCGGAGACCCCGATACATACGAAGGGGACGTACTCCCCCTGGCTGAATGGCGCACCGAGGGGGCGCTCTGGTACAAGATGGTCTTCCGCGGAGAGTACGAGGAGCTACTGTCGGTTCGCCCCGCCGTGGAGGCCGCCTTCGGGGACACCTTTGAATACAGCGTGTCCTCCCCACGCTTCTTTGAGCTACAGAAAAAGGGCTGTACCAAGGCCACGGGTCTGCGCTTTGTAGCCGACTACCTGGCAGGGAAGCTTTCCCACCCCGTGACCACCGTCGCCGTGGGGGATCAGGAAAACGACCTCCCCATGCTCATGGCCGCCGATATTGCCGCCTGCCCCGATAACGCCGTGGACGCCGTCAAGGCCGTCTGCTCCCTCCACCTCTGTCACCACGACGAGGGGTGCATCGGGGATCTGATCGAGTGGCTTGGACGTGTGGGACGGTAAAATATGTCCATTTCGTAAAATCCCACGAAAAACTCTTGCAGTAACTTTCATATTATGGTATAATAACGAAAGCATCCCCTTTTGCAAAACTACGAAAAAGGAGCCCCTTATGAAAAACGTGAAATTGAGACTTCTTTGTGCGGCCGCCCTTGCGGTCTTCATGATGATCACTCTGATCGCCTGCACGGGACTCGTAGAGCCCGAGACTACTGCAGAGCCCACCGACGCCGTGACGGATCCCGCCACCGAGGCACCCACCGAGGAGGCCACCGAAGCCCCCACCGAGGAGGTCACCACCGAGGAGGAGACCACCCTCCGCGAGCTGACCTGGGAGAGCTACGATCCCGCCCTGGATAACTCCAAGGTGGATCAGTCCGCTGCCCACAAGGTGGATTCTACCCAGTGGATCGCCCAGGACGGCCTGGATCGCCTCCTGTCCACCAATACCCAGACCGGCGACGTCCGCGAGGACAAGATCGTGGCCATGTTCTACTGGACCTGGCACGGCGACTTCGGCGACGGTCAGACCGCCTACAACAACCAGCAGAACATCGACAAGCTCATCGCCATGGGCAAGACCGAGCGGGACTACATGACCCTCTCCATGTCCGAGCTGAACAAGCTGGGCATCAAGACCGCCATGGGTCCCTACCACTTCTGGGACGAGCCCATCTACGGCTACTACGACGGTGACGACGAGTGGGTCATCCGTAAGCAGGCCGAGCTTCTGGCCGCCGCAGGCGTGGACGTGGTGTTCTTCGACAACACCAACGGTACCTTCACCTGGAAGGAGACAGCTTTGCGTGTCATGAAGGTCTTCTCCGAGGCCCGCGCCCAGGGTGTGGATGCCCCCGACGTCTCCTTCATGTTCCCCTTCGGTCCCGTGGAATGGGCAGGTACCCAGATGGTGGAGCTTTACCGCGATATCTACAAGAAGGGTCTTTACAAGGACGTCTGGTTTATGCTGGACGGTAAGCCCATGGTTATGGGTTGGCCCGGAAGCTTGAACTCCAAGGACGAGGCCACCGCCAAGGAGATCAAGAACTTCTTCACCTTCCGCTCCAACCTGGGCGGTTATCAGGATCAGGAGTCGGCTCCCAACCAGTGGGGCTGGCTGTCCCGCTTCCCCCAGGCCTACTTCCATAATGACAAGGGCGAGATCGAGCAGATCACCGTCGGTACCGCCGTTAACCACAACTATGTGAAGAGCATCATCGCCCCCATGAGCTACGGTGAGAACATCATCGGCCGTACCTGGACCTCTCACGGCTACGACACCCGTGAGAACGCCATCCTCTACGGCGCGTGCCTCTCCGAGCAGTGGGAGAACGCCCTCGCCGTTGATCCCAAGATCGTCTTCGTCACTGCTTGGAACGAGTGGGTGGCCATGCGTATCGACAACTGGCCTGCCTCCCCCGAGCAGTACAAGAACTGCTTCGTGGACCAGTACAACGCCGAGTTCAGCCGCGACTGCGAGCCCTCCGCCGGTATTCTCAAGGATCACTACTACTACCAGCTGACCGACTACATCCGTCAGTTCAAGGGAACCAATCCCATTGAAAAGGCTTCCTGGGAGAAGCTCATTGACGTAAACGGCGGCTACGGCCAGTGGGCTGACGTGGGTCCCGTGTACAACGACTACTTCGGTCTGCCCGACAGAGATGCCCTGGGCTACAAGGATCCCGAGACGGGCAAGCGCTTCCACTACACCAACGACTCCGGCCGTAACGACATCTACGATGCCAAGGTGGCCAGAGACTACGAGAATATCTACTTCATGGTTCGCACCGTGGAGGATCTGACTCCCTACACCGACGCCTACTGGATGAGACTCTACATCGACATGGGCGAGAGTGATCAGAACTGGGAGAACTACGAGTTCATTCTGAACAAGAAGAACCCCGACGACGCCACCACCGCTACTCTGGAGCGTTTCACCGGCAAGGGCTTTGAGACCGAGGTAGTAGGGAAGGTCACCTACTCTGTAAAGGGCAACGTCCTCACCGTCTGCATCCCCAAGACCATGCTGGGCATCCCCGCCGAGGAGCTTTCCTTCGAGTTCGGCTTCAAGTGGACCGACAACACCCTGGAGGACGGCGATATCATGCAGTGGTACCTCAACGGTGACGTAGCTCCCGTTGGCCGCTTCAATTACTGCTACACCACTGACGGTTCGGCTGAGTTCGCTCCCGAGAACGCCAACCGCGGCAATTCCTACATTGACTTTACCAACACCGAAAAGGCAGAGGAAGTCAAGAATTACATGCTGGGCTCTACCGAGGGCATGAAGTACGAGTTCGTGGCCGAGGGTCTGCGCCTCACCTCCGAGGGGAAGGATGCCGAGTTCGTCATCGACTTCACCAAGGCCTCTCCCCAGGTCATGCTGGAGCGCTACGTCGCCCTGGAGATCACCTACAAGGTAGAGAACACTAAGACGAACAAGCTCCGTATCTCTGCGGGCGCTGTCAATCCTCCCGAGGCATCCTCCAGCCGCGCCAAGGCTCTGAACCTCACCACCGACGGCGAGGTGCATACCGTCGTGCTGGATCTGAAGGCCCTCCGCCTCCAGAAGGGCTACCTCCGCGAGCTGGGTCTCTACTTCGATAAGAACGCCGCCGCAGGCGAGAGCGTCCTCATTCAGTCCATTCAGTTCCTCGAGACTCTGCCCGAGGCTTCGGAGTAAGCGAAAGATTGCGTATTCCGGGATGACATGTATTTGTGGTAGGGGAGGGGCTTGCTCCTCCCACTACTAAATGATTTTTGTTATCTTATATTTTGGCAGATTTCGGGAGGGGCAAGCCCCTTCCCCACGAAGAAACCAACTGCACGCCACCCTGAAATCAGAAAACACCCTCCCTTCACCGCATTTCTCATTTTGCATTTTGCATTTTGCATTTTACACTCAATTTCACCGCCCCCTCCCATTTGAGTCGGCGGATGCGTTAAGAGAGCCGTTGCTCCACGCGCGAGAAAGGATTATATCATGAACCAGAAGCCCAAGTATTACGTCACCACCGCCATCGCCTACGCCTCCAAGAAGCCCCACTTCGGCAACACCTACGAGGCCATCATGACCGACGCCATCGCCCGCTACAAGAGAGAAATGGGCTACGACGTCTACTTCTGCACCGGTACCGACGAGCACGGTCAGAAGATCGAGGATCTTGCCAAAGAGGCAGGCATCACCCCCAAGGCCTACGTAGACAACGTAGCAGGGGAGATCAAGAACCTGTGGGATAAGATGAACGTCTCCTATGACTATTTCGTCCGCACCACCGACGACTACCACGAGGCGGCCGTACAGAAGCTGTTCAAGAAGTTCTACGACCAAGGCGATATCTATAAGAGCCGCTACGAGGGCTGGTACTGCGTCCCCTGCGAGTCCTTCTTCACCGATACCCAGGCCGCCGACTGCAAGTGCCCCGACTGTGGCCGCGAGGTACAGAGAGCCTCCGAGGAAGCCTATTTCTTCAACATGAAGAAGTATGCCGATAGACTCATGACCTACATCGAAGATCACCCCGGCTTCATCGAGCCCGAGTCCCGCAAGAAGGAGATCGTCAATAACTTCCTGAAAGCAGGTCTGCAGGATCTCTGCGTGTCCCGTACCTCCTTTACCTGGGGTATTCAGGTGCCCTTCGATCAGAAGCACGTCACCTACGTCTGGCTGGACGCCCTGACCAACTACATCACCGCCATCGGATTTGATCCCGACAAGACCTATGAGGAGCAGAGCGAGCACTTCAAGAAGTGGTGGCCTGCCAACGTCCACATCATCGGTAAGGACATCATCCGTTTCCACACCATCTACTGGCCCATCTTCCTCATGGCCATGGATATGCCCCTGCCCGACAAGGTCTTTGCTCATCCCTGGTTCAACTTCGGCGCGGACAAGATGTCCAAGTCCCGCGGCAACGTGATCTACGCCGACGAGCTGGCACAGCATTTCACCGTGGACGGCGTTCGTCACTACGCTCTCTCCGAGATGCCCTACGCCTCCGACGGCTCCATCACCTATGAGACCGTTATCAACCGCTTCAACACCGATCTGGTCAATAACCTCGGCAACCTGTTCAAGCGCACCCTGGATATGCAGAAGAAGTACTTCGATCGCGTGATCGCCGCTCCCGTGGCGGGCACCGAGGAGGAGAACGCTCTGGACGCCGACCTCATCGCCACCTGCGAGGCAGCCTACGACGAAGTCGTGGCCAACATGGACGCCTACCGCATTTCCGACGCCGTGGAGTGCATCTTCAATATGCTCCGCCGTGCCAACAAGTATATCGACGAGACCACCCCCTGGTCGCTGGCTAAGGACGATTCCAAGCGCGAGAGACTGGGCACCGTCCTCTACAACCTCCTGGAGACCATCCGCTGGGGCGCCGTCCTCCTGAAGCCCATCATTCCCGCTACCTCTGCCGAGATTCTGGAGAAGCTGGGCGCCGAGGGCACCGACTACGCCTCCATCGGCGGTAAGGGTTGCGGCAAGTTCGGCAACCTGAAGGCAGGCTCCGAGGTTGGCGAGTCCCGCGTGCTGTTCGCCAGAATCGACGAGAAGGCCAAAATGGCCGAGTTTGACGCCATCCGTGCCGCCCAGATCGCCGAGGCCGAGGCCAAGGCCAAGGCTGACGCCCCCGTGGAGAAGCCCGAGGGTGTCACTCAGATCGGTATCGACGACTTCATGAAGGTGGAGCTTCGCACCGCCAAGATCCTGTCTGCCGAGCCCGTGCCCAAGGCCAAGAAGCTCCTCAAGCTCCAGGTGGATCTGGGCTACGAGCAGAGACAGGTGGTTTCGGGCATCGCCAAGTGGTATAGTCCCGAGGATCTGATCGGCAAGAAGATCATCCTGGTGGCCAACCTCGCCCCCGCCAAGCTCTGCGGCGTGGAGTCCAACGGTATGATCCTCGCCTCCGGGGAAGAGGACGTCCGCGTGGTGTTCCTGCACCCCGATACCCGACTGGGTGAGCGGGTGAGATAAGATACCCCAATACGTAAAACGGGACAGGCTTTGCCTGTCCCGTCTTTGTATGCGGGAGGTTTGGATTTGGGTTTATCGGGATGCTTGCTGACACCCATACTTCTTCTTTGCACCTTTCTCTCCTCGTCGAGAGAAAGGTGCCCAAAGAGGCGCCGCCCAAGGAAGGTACCCACGGTACCTTCCTTGGGAATCCATCCCCCTGATCTGTGTGCCCTTTTGCCTGTGGGGCAAATGGGCTGATACGCTGTCAAGTTGCAGTTTGCCATAAAGCCGCACAGTCGTCAGAGTAACGACTGCGCGGTTAGTCGCCCGTTTGGCAACAACCCTCGGTTTCCCGTTATCCGACAAGTAAAAACACGACTTGGGGCTACAGCAAAGCGGCGAGTTCCGCGCGGACGGCGTTCCGCCGTTTGTGCGGGTTATCGGGTATTGG
>JAZRFR010000256.1:0-10440 GCA_045643785.1 Eubacteriales bacterium
TCCCTACCTTATTTTGCAAAAGGGGACGGCGTGGGGTGCAGGGGTGAAACCCCTGCACGATAAACTGCAATTTGAATCCCCCTTGCAATTTCCTCCGATCTGTGTTATAATAAACGGAGAAAGAAAAAGGAGACCTCACCCATGTCCACGCCTTACACCCCCGTCCTCCATCCCGCCTGCGTGTCCTGCCTCATCAAAAAGCAGATCGACCGCTACCCCGCGGGCGCGCCCCGTGAGCAGGTGCTGACTTACATGCGCCGCTTGGGGGAGATGATGGCATCCCTCCCCGACCGCACGGGCGGCCCCGCCATCATGGAGGCCATCACCGACATCCGCAGAGAGGTCTTCGGGGAGGCCGCCGCCGCGGT
The DNA here is from genome assembly GCA_045643785.1 of Eubacteriales bacterium. GTDB lineage: Bacteria > Bacillota > Clostridia > Oscillospirales > CAG-272 > CAMEON01. The sequence goes on from JAZRFR010000256.1 coordinate 369, forward strand.
GGAGGCCGACTACCCCGCCCTCAAGACCCACTTCAATACCCTTATGACGGATTTTGCCGCCGCCGAAGGGCTTTTTGACAAGATTATGACCGCCTCCGACCCCCTTCGCGCCGCCTTGGGCTACGCCATGACGGGGAACTTCATCGACTTCGGCGCTATGGACTCGGTGGACGAGAACAAACTCCGTGCCCTCCTGGCAGAAGCCCCCCAGCGGGTATCGCCTGATCTTCCCGCCTACGCTGACCTGCAAGCCGACCTGTCGGGCGCCCGCCGACTCGCCTTCCTCACCGATAACTGCGGCGAGATCGTCATGGACAAGCTGTTGGTGGAGACCCTCCGCCGCCTTTATCCCAACCTGGAGATCACGGTTCTGGTTCGCGGCGGGCAAGTCCTCAACGACGCCACCATGGAGGATGCTCTCCAAGTGGGCTTTGACCGCCTACCGGGCGTGACCGTCCTGGGGAACGGCGACCGCCTGGCGGGCACCGACCTCACCCGCATTTCTCCCGAAGCCCGCGCCGCCATCACGAACGCCGACCTCATCATTGCCAAGGGACAGGGCAATTTCGAGACCCTGCAGGGCTGCGGCCTGAATATCTACTACGCCTTTCTCTGCAAATGCCAATTCTTCGCCGACCGCTTCGGCGTGCCTGTCTATACGGGTATGCTGGTGCGGGAACATAGGTAAATTGCGCCAGGGGCTTTGCCCCTGGACCCCACCAGAACCCTTTTTGAAAAAAGGGTTGTGGACTCCCAAAAACTTAAAAAAAAGAATTATTTATCAATGTTTTTTGAAAGTTTTGAGGATTCTTAAGGGGCTTTTTCAAAAGTCCCTTAGGGGGGTGCAGGGCAGACCCCTACAAACCCAAATTTGAAATGGAGGAACTATGAAAACCACCATCACCGCCCCCGCCAAGATCAACCTCTTTTTGGACATCACAGGCCGCCGCCCCGACGGGTACCATACCATCACGGGGGTCATGCAGGCCATTTCCCTGTGCGATACCGTGACCGTGGAGGTCACCGAGCCCACGGGGATGTATCTCTGTTCGTTGGGTTCGCACACCGTGGGGGCTGAGTCCATTACCCTGACCTGTACCAATCCCGACCTCCCCACCGACAGCCGTAACCTGGCCTGGCGCGCCGCCGAGAAGTTCTTCGCCGCTACGGGCAGAGGGTGCAAAAACCTATTGATACACATAGAAAAACGCATCCCCGCCGCCGCGGGCATGGCAGGGGGAAGCACCGACGCCGCCGCCGTGCTGGTGGGGCTGAACGAGTTGTTCAACTACCCCCTGACCACCGACGCCCTCTGCGAAGTGGGGCTGACTCTCGGAGCTGACGTGCCCTTCTGCATCAAGGGAAAAGCCCATATCACTGAGGGCATTGGGGAAGCTCTGACCCCCATTACCCCCATGCCGGCATGTGAGCTGGTGGTGGCCTGCGGAGGGGAGGGAGTTTCCACTCCTGCCGCCTACAAGGCGTTGGATACCCTCTACGGGAACTTTGACCCCGCCGTCTATACCCCCCACACCGCGGGACTCTCTGCCCTGAAAACCGCTCTGTGGCAAGGGAATCTGACCGACCTGTGCGGGTCGGTGTTCAACCTCTTTGAGTCGGTGGTGCTCCCCGAGCGCCCCGGGGCAAGGGGCATCAAGGAGACCCTGCTGGCATCGGGCGCCATCACCGCCATGATGAGCGGAAGCGGCCCCTCGGTCTTCGGCGTCTTCCCCAAGGGGGACGGAGCCGCGCAGAGCGCCGCAGAGCGGGCAAGGGAAGCATTGGTGGCTCAGGGCATCCCCGCGTGGGTGTGTGAGCCGATCTGTAACTGATTCATAATTTTCGCGGTGGCAATATGCACAAAAGGCCGAAACAGGGATTTCGGTGGGATTTTGACCCATCGAAAACAGCCCGTTTTCGGCCTTTTTGGCGTGTTTTTGCCCCTTTTTTGAGGAGCTTTTTTTGGCGGATCGGCGCTCTGCCTCTCCGTTGTGCAACATGACGAACCGCCAAACCTATGAAAACGATAACCCCGCCGTGTCCGTGATGGGCGACGGCGGGGATTCTGCTTCTCGTGAATATCCGATGCGTGGAATCAGTTTTGCAGGAAAGCGTAATCCGATATCATGGTTGTATCCCGCACGGTTTGCCAGCACTTGTCCCGCACCGTCAGCTCGGCCAGGCGGCAGAGGGTCAGGGGGTACAGGCTGTTGCCCAGGAGGAACACGTATTCGGTGGATGCGGAGGAGGAGGTGAAGGTCTCCACCAGCTTGAGTAGCTGGAGCTTTTCCAAGGCCTCCTCGGCCTCGTCGGAGGACAGGGAACAACCCTCGGTGATTTGGGGCAGGAGAAAAAAGCCTTGGGTGGTTTTGTCGGTTGCCACCGTCTCGCGGTAGAGGTAGGCCAGGACCCGTCGCACCGTCTTGTCCGAGAGGTGCTTGAGCACCTTGCTGACTTCACCGGATGTGAAGATTGCCTCGCTCCCCTCGGCCTTGTAGGTGCGGTCAACGAAAGCCAACTCGTGGGACAGGAAAACGGCACCTTCGGTGTTGGAGAGGCATCCGAGAAAGCATCCGCCCGCGATCCTTCGCGCACTCTCGGCCAGTTGCTCCTCGTCGGAGGGGCCTGCGTAGGAAAAGCGGAGCCCTGCATGGTGGTTATACAGGCGAAACAGGGTATCATAGGCCAGCTCGGGAAAATCATCGGCCGTGCATCGTGTAGGCGTGGGGGCGGGAGCCTCGGGCTCCAATCCGTACAGCGCGTCCAGAGTGATCCCCAACGCACGGGCGAGGTGAGGCAGGAGCAGGACGTCGGGGAGGGACGTGTCATTTTCCCACTTGGACACGGCTTGATTGGTCACCCCCACGGCCTGTCCCAATTCCTCCTGGGTCAGATTCTTTTGCTTGCGGTAGTGGGCGATGCGGCTGCCCATGGTTTGGTTGGTTGCGGCTGTCATGATGCATTCCTCCTTGCAGATTATTGAATTTTAGGCGATTGCATAATTGCGTAAATTGGGGTTTAGCGGGCGGTTAACCATAGCCGTTCTCTTATGTACCTTTCTCTCCTTGTCGAGATGAAAGGCGAAGTGCAAGCACTTCACCAAAGAGCGCCACTTAAGGAAAGTACCCACGGTACTTTCCTTAAGAATCCTATCCCCTTATCCGCGCGACTCTTTCGCCCACAAAGGGGCGAAAGAGTCTGATTGCGCGCAAAGTCGCCAAGACCCGAAAACCCGCACGCACGGCGGAGCGCCGTCCGCGCGGAACTCGCCGCTCGGCCTCTGCCCCAAAGTCGCTTTTTAGCTTGTCGGATAACGGAAAACCGTGGGTAGCCACCAAACGGGCGGCCAACCGCGCGGTCGTCACTCTGACGGCCGTGCGGCTCCATGGAAAACTGCGACTGTATAGCGCGTTGGCCATTTCGCCATAAGCGAAATGGCGCGCAGATGAGGGGGATGGATTCCCAAGGAAGGTACCGTGGGTACCTTCCTTGGGTGGCGATTCTTTTGGTACTTTTCTTTCGCCACGGAAAGAAAAGTACAAGAATAACATCCCGACAAACCCAAATTTGAAACTGGATAGATGATTGAACTGTCTACATTATAGCATATCCTGCGGAGGATGTAAAGAGAGCGGTTGGCGATTTGCGAGGAGGGACGCGGTGAACCGCAGGAAAAAGTCGCCGTTTGGTTGGAAACGGACGGGTCACTCGTACAGCGCCAGAAAATCCTCCCTGCGGCAGAGCGCCACGAAGCAGGGATGATCCAGCCACTCCCGGAAACCGTCCTCACGCCGCCAGATACCCGAATAAAAGAAATCGGCGGTATGGAAGGACACTTTATTCAGCATCGGTGAGGTGTAGCGGTAGGTGCCCGGGGCGTCCACGAAGATGCGGTCGAAGGCGCGGGCATACTCTTTGGCGGCGGCCAGGGCGGCGATGGCCTCGTCGTAGCGGCCTTGGGCAGTCAGAATCTTGGCCATATAGACATGGCTGATGTAGAGCTGGTCGTTGTAGTCGAAGTAGTTCCCGTCGGGGAACATGGCTTCTATAATGGCGGTCACGGCTTGCTGACAGGGCAGGGAGCTACTGAAGCCAAAAAACGCACCAAGAAAATTTACCAGATGTGTGTTCAGGATCTCCTGCTCCAGGATAGCCTGTTCTTCTCCTTCTGCGCACCACGCACGGATTTTCTTTTTCGCAAGAGCGGGCTCGTCGGGGTACAGCTCGGCGTAGGCGCGCGCTTCATCCCGCCGTCCCAGGCAGGTCAGCGCCATGACCATGCCCCACAGGGCTTGTCCGCGCTCGGCCTGTCCGCCGGCATCCTCAAGCAACATTTCGTACAGCTCCACCGCTTTTTCCATTTCCGCGCGGTAGAGGTCGTCATCCCCCTCGGTCACAGCCAGCGAATACACCGTATCGGCCAACCATTTGCGGTATGTCCACACGTGGGGATAGTTCGCCACCGCTTGCTCGGCTGCTTTCTTTTGCTCCTCCAAGGGGAGGGTAGCTCGCTCGGTGTAGATACGCTCGGTTTCGGCGCGCAGACTGTTGGTCTCGTGGGGTGTCAGCCCCAAAAGCTCGTCTGCCGTTACCCCAAAGAGGCGGGTCAGCGGAGGAATATAGGAGATGTCGGGGCAGGCTACGCCGGTTTCCCATTTAGACACCGCCTGGTAGGTCACGCCCAGATAGTCAGCCAGCTTTTCCTGGGTCATGTCCCGTTTGCGGCGCAGTTCTTTGATCTTGCTTCCAATGTGTTGCATATGTATTACCTCGTTTTCTGTATGGTAGTATGGTGGTATGCGCATACGGCGCATACACCGGTTTATGCGCCTGTATATACAGAGTATAGCACGGATGGAGGAGAAAAGCAATAACCGTTTTTTTGACGGGAACTCAACTTGCGTTCGAGTTATTGGGTAAAAAGACCGCCGACACCTGGTAGGGTGACGGCGGGGGTACAGAAGTCAATCCAGGGGCAAGACGATGAGCGAGCAACCACAGCCTCTGCACTCTCCCTTGCCGTCATCGTCCATGCTTCCGCAAACGGTGCAGAGGGGTCGTTTGCACCCCACGATGACGGGGTAGGGAAGTCCGCGGTACTTGACGATGCGGTTTCCGACCTTGAGGGGAAAGGCTTCCGAATCTCCGGGGAGACGGAGGGTGAGGGTTTTGATGCTGTCTTGATCGGTGCTGACCGTGACTCTACAGTAGTTGGCCTGTTGGGCGCTACGGAGTTTGGGTTTTCCCCTACGGGTGCCCCTTACCGTGCCGATGCCCATGGTGTCGTACATTTCAATGCGTACCGAAAAGTCCAGATCCTCCACGGTGCCCGAAAAACCACGGTCGGTGATCCACCCCCAACCGCCACAGGCGAAGAAGGGAAGGATCACGAATCCCAGCGCCATCAGGATGGCCACGGGGACGCCGTACCGGTTCGCGGCAGGTCGGGAACAGACTGCGGCGAGAATGGCTGTCAAGGCGGTGGTGATCAGCCACTTCAAAAGAAAGCGGCGGTCACGATCCTTGACCATAGAGATGAGATCCGTGTTCTCGGCAGGGATAACGGGAGTTTTCATGGCTGGTCTCCTTTTCGATTGACTGCGGGACGACCGCAAACTCACAGGGCGCGTGCCTGTTCTCGTAGCTTTTCGTAGTATTCATCGGGAATATTCGGCTTTGTCCCCTCTCGACTGCCCACCCCCAGCTTCACGTCGGGCTTGACCGCCCCGTGGAAGTCGCTGCCGCCGCTGTAGAGGAGGCCGAACTCGTCGGCCATGGATTTGGCGCGTGCGATGGTTGCATCGTCATAGGAGGAGTGCTGCACCTCCATGCCCACCAGCCCTGCCTCGACGGCGAGGGGGAGGATGGCGCGGACGGTGGGTTCGTCCATATACTGGAGGGGATGCGCCCACACGGGGATGGTGTGGATGCTGCGTAAGAATCGGATGGCATCGAAGAAATCCAGTCGTTTGGGTGGGGTGTAGTAGCCCATGCCCTCGCCCAGGAGGGTATCGAAGGCTTCCTTGACCGAGGTGACGTAGCCTTTGGCCATGAGTTCTTTGGCGATGAGGGCGCGGTTGATGTTGCCGCCGGGGTTCTTTCCCTCCACCTCGGCGTAGTCGATGGGGTAGCCGCCTGCTGTGAGGCGGGCGACCAGATCGCGGTTGCTTTGCTCCTTGCGGGCGCGGTAGTCCTGCATAAGGGCGGTGATAACGGGGAAGGCTTCGGCAGGGATGAACAGACCCAAAAGGTGGATCTCGCGGTCTTGATAGACGGTGGACAGCTCGGTGCCCGCCACGGCGGTGACGCCCTGCTTGTCGGCCTCGAACAGGAAGTCGGGGAGTCCCGAGACGGTATTATGGTCGGTGAGGGCGACGGCGGAGAGTCCTAGGCGCTTGGCCTCGGCTATGAGCTCGGCGGGGGGGAGGGTGCCGTCGGAGTGGGTGGAGTGGATGTGAAGATCGATGGGCATAGTGACTCCTTGAAACGTGTTTGGGGTGAGGACGGGGGTTATTCTTCCAAGACATGTTTTCCCTTTGAACCGTCAGGGTTGACATAGTATTCGTCCATGATTTCCTTGAAACCGCCGCCGAAGAACCAGCCCTTGGATTCGATCCATTGGATAAAAGTGTTGGTAAATTCATCTATCGTCATATCGGGCGGGATCTCTACACAGCCTTGTATCTCAATTTCTTTTCTCGCTTGTTCCGATTTTTTCATGTAAGCACCGCCTTTCTTGGGCTTTATTATAACATATATTTCAATTTTTGTAAAGGGTGAAATACGGTGGATTCGTGACCGCCGCACCGCGGCTCTCCTCGCGTCGCGCAGCTCCGCTCGGTTGCAAGAACCACCGACAGAGTAAAAGTGAGAAGGTTACGGGGTTCTTGCGTCGGCGGCCTCGTCCGACGATCTCTACCAAACAAAAAGACCACTGCGATTGCAGTGGTTTTTTGTTTGGTGGGGGATGGTGGATTCGGACCACCGAAGTCAGTGACAACAGATTTACAGTCTGCCCCCTTTGGCCGCTCGGGAAATCCCCCAAAATATGGAGCTGGTGAACGGAGTCGAACCATCAACCGCCTGATTACAAATCAGGTGCTCTGCCATTGAGCCACACCAGCTTGTTAGTTCGTTCTCGTGGCGATGTTTCGTCGCTCATCAGCGGAACGACGATATTATATCACAACTGTTTCAATTTGTCAACCCCTTTTTGAAAAAAAGTTAAAATATTTTTTCGGTTTTTTATGGAAACGAAAAATGCCATTGACAATAAAGGATAATTGTGCTATAATGCAGGTATGGAGAGCCGTGTGGATACGGTTTTCACGTATTATACGTCCTGTAACGGAGGAAAAAATCATGCTGATTCTTACGTTGGTTCTGTTTTTGTATATGCTGCTCGTGGCGGGCCTCGGTCTTCTGCTGGCGGCAAAGCGCGGCTGGATCACCATGACCGCGCGCATCGGCGCAACGGTGGTCTCTACCCTCATTGCCATCCCCGTATCCGGTCTGATCGCCCGCCCTGTGGCCGGTCTGCTCTACGACAAGCTGATTCCCCTTCTGGGTGAGGTCGTAAGCGGATTTATGACCGAGGTTGCCGTGGGCGCTGAGGGCTTGCAGGTGTTGGTTGCGCTTCTGCTGGCGCCCATTCTGTTCGTTCCCGTGTTTGCTTTGATCCGCCTCCTTTTCATGATCGTGATCTGGGTGCTGGAGAAGTGCATTCCCTCGATGAACGAGAAGGTCAAGCTTCCCATCTCCCTGCCTCTGGGCGCAGTGAACGGTCTGCTGATCGCCGTGGTGACCCTGATCCCCCTTTGCGGTTTTCTGTCCCTGGGCGGCAGTATGATCTCCACGTTCGTGGAGGCGGACATGTGCGACACCGCCTTCGTCCGTGAAAACGTGCTGGACACGCTGGACATGACCGAGGACGAGGTGGCTGTGTTGGCGGAGGATCTGAAATCCAACGCTGCTGTCGTGGTGGTACATAAAACGGTGGGCAAGCCTGTTTTCAAGGCTTTGACCTCGGCCGAGCTGGATGCCGGCGAGACCCACGGCAAGACGGTTCACATGGACATGGAGACCGAGCTGTGCAGTCTCGTGAAGACCGCGGGATATGCGATGGATGCCATGGACACCCTAAAGAAGGAGGATTTCACCGCCGCCGACAAGGAGATCCTGTTTGCGACGGCCGACAGCTTCTTTGAGTCCGAGTGGGTCAAGATGCTGGCGGCAGACACCCTGTCTACCATGGCGCAGAAGTGGCTGGAAGGCGAGGAGTTTGCCGGTATGAGCCGTCCTACGCTGGACGCGGCTCTGAGCCCCACCTTCAACTGCGTGCTGTCGATTCTGGCTTCCGAGAACGCGGACACTCTGGAGGAGGATATCCACGATATTCTGGACGTGCTGGGTGATTTCATGGTCAACGATCTGCTGGGGGAGAACGCCGATTATTCCCAGCTGGTGCAGAAGCTGGGCTCCAGCGGTCTGCTCACCGACATGATGGCTAAGCTCCAGGCCAACGAGCGACTGGCGGTTCTGGCTACCGAGATCAAGGCCCTCAGCCTGCGTCTGGTGACCAACATGCTGGGCGCCGATCAACTCAAGGACGGTCAGTATGCCGAGATGATGGGCAACGTGGCGAGTACGTTGACCGATTCGCTGGACATGAGCAAGGAAGAGCGTGACGCCATGGTGGTGGAGTCTGTGCAGGAGCAGTTCGCTGCAGAGGGCTACGACGTGCCTCCTGAGGTAGTCGTGGAGATCACGGATCAGGTGGTGGCCGAGCTGGGCGCCGACGGTGAGATCACCGAGGAGGAGCTGACGGATTACTTCCTCAACCACTCCGACGAGGCGCTGGACTACATCCCCGGCGGCCTGCCTGATGGCGCGCCCGGTATGTAATCGGCCTCATAAGTATATGCTTGTTAAGGGGCGGCCTGCAAATACGCAGGTTGCCCCTTTGGACAGAAAGGAGCCTCAGATGGCTTTTCATATGAAAGAATCCGAGGGCGTGGGATATCTGGTCTCGGATCTGCTTTTGAGCGTACACGCCTTTTCCACCCGTCGGGGTGGGGTCAGTACCTTGGCGCATACGAGCGCGCTGAATCTGGCCTTTGGCCGCGGGGACGAGCGGGAGGTTGTGCTGGAAAATCTTTCTCTGTTTGGCGGCGCGGTGGGATTCGACCCCACGGGAGTGGTATCGGTGCCTCAGGTACACGGCAACACGGTGCATGAGGTGGACGCCCGTCACCGCGGCATGGGGTATCACCTCGATGCGGCCTTTGAGGGGGACGGCTACGTGACCGCCGACCCACTCTTGACCCTTGGTGTCAAGACGGCAGATTGCACGCCCATTCTGCTGGAGGCCTCCGTGAGCGGGCGTGTAGCAGCGGTGGCCGCTCTGCACGCGGGCTGGAAGGGAACTGTGGCGGATATTGCGGGGGAGGGTGTGAGAAAACTGACCGCTTTGGCTATGGGACGGACGGGGGCGACGGAGGATGAGGTTACCCTGCGCGCCGCCATCGGCCCCTGCATTCACGCTTGTTGCTTTGAGGTCAAGGAGGATTGTCTGTCGGTGGTGCGGGCTTCCCTGGGGGCTATGGCGGAGGAGCATATCCGCGCCGTGGAAGGGAAGACCTATTTGGATCTGCCCTCGATGAACCGCGCGTTGCTCATTCGTGCGGGAGTGGCGGAGGAGCGTGTGGATGTCTGCCCCGATTGCACCGCCTGCCGCACCGATCTGTTCTACTCTCACCGCGCTTCGGGTGGGGTGCGGGGGACTCTGCTCAGCGTGATCCGTTTGCCTTGATATCCCCCGAAAAATCGAAGAATTTTCCGAAACGGCATTGATTTTTCATGCCGTTTCTGTTATACTACGGGTAGAAGGAAAATTGGAGTTTATCGGGCAGGGGTTCCACCCCTGCACCCCACCAGAACCCTTTTTTCAAAAAGGGTTCTGGACTCCCAAAAACTTTTAAAAAGCATGAATAAACAATCCTTTTTGAAAGTTTTAGGAGGTCTTGGAACCCTTTTTCAAAAGGGTTCCAAGTGGGGGTCGAGGGGGCAAAGC